>JAFOEH010000096.1 GCA_017380275.1 Alistipes sp. | reverse complement strand
TCGTCGGTCATATTTTTGATGCCCTGCAAAGTGCGCAGGTGGAACTTCACCCAGGTGCGACGGTTGTCGGCATTGATAAAACTATATGTGTGGCTACCAAAGCCGTGCATATGGCGGAAGGAGTAGGGAATGCCTCGTGGCGACATCGTGATAGTAACCTGATGCAGCGCCTCGGGCAAGAGTGTCCAGAAGTCCCAGTTGCTGTTTGCCGAGCGCATACCCGTACGAGGGTCGCGCTTGATGGCGTGATTCAGATCGGGGAACTTAAGAGGGTCACGCAGAAAGAATACGGGCGTGTTATTGCCCACCAAATCCCAGTTACCCGTGTCGGTGTAGAACTTCATCGCAAAGCCACGAATATCGCGTTCGGCATCGGCTGCGCCACGCTCGCCCGCCACGGTCGAGAAGCGGACAAAGCAGTCGGTCTTCTTGCCTACCTTCGAGAATATCGAGGCGCGTGTATAGGCCGAGATATCGTGCGTAACGGTGAATGTGCCATATGCGCCCGATCCTTTGGCGTGCATACGCCTTTCGGGGATCACCTCGCGGTCGAAGTGGGCCAACTTCTCGGTCAGCCACGGATCTTGCAGCGTTACGGGACCTCGTACGCCTGCGGTCTGTGTGTTCTGATTGTCGGCAATGGGGCGGCCATTCTCGGCTGTTAGATGTTTTTTCTTTGTTTGCATAATATCGGATTTTTGTTGATTTACACAGATATCCCCAAAAGTGTGCCAAATTCTCTTCACCACCACTCTATGTGCATTTTTTTTAGTATATTAGCACGACGGGGATAGCCCGACGGAATCAATTTTGCAAGAAATTAATATCTTTGTAAATAATTGAATAAAATATCTACTATGAAAGTATTACTCCTCAACGGAAGTCCCCACCGACAGGGAAACACAGCCACCGCACTCACGGAGGTGGCAAAGCAACTCGAAGCAGAAGGTATTGAGAGCGAAATGGTATGGATCGGCAACCACCCCGTCAGGGGTTGCATTGCGTGTCGCCAGTGCGCCACCAAGGGTTTAGGACGATGCATCTTCGATGACGATGTGTGCAACCGCATTTCAGAGAAATTTGCCGAGGCCGATGGTCTGATCGTCGGCTCACCGGTTTATTACGGCCAGCCCAACGGAGCGCTGCTGTCTATTATCCAGCGTGCATTCTTCTCAAATAGCGCCAACATAGCAGGCAAGCCCGCAGCCGCTATCGCAGTATGCCGACGCGGCGGTGCGACGGCTACGTTCGAGACACTGAATATGCCGTTCCAGATGCTGAATATGCCCATCGTAACGTCGCAGTACTGGAACATCGTCTATGGACGCAGCGAAGGCGAGGCAGCGCTGGATAGAGAGGGTATGCAGACGATGCGCACCCTTGCCCGCAATATGGCTTGGCTACTCCGTTGCACAGGTGGCCAACCCTCCCCCGGCCGCCCCGCCGACGAGGGTTGGGATATGATGAATTTTATACGATAAAATCATCGAAAATAGTGTCGAAGAGACAAGTTTAACACAGCTCAAGAGCATATCATAATATGCAGAGATATGGAACGAAAAAAGGTTGAGATAACATCACGCTCAGGATTGATTCTCGAGGGTGGCGGGATGAGAGGTGTATTCACCTGTGGTGTGCTCGATAATCTGATGGACAGGGGAATTCGGTTTCCCTACACTATCGGAGTGAGTGCGGGCGCGTGCAACGGTCTTTCGTATATGTCGGGACAGCGCGGCAGGGCCAAGTTCAGCACCATCGACCTTATGGAGAAGTATCGCTACATCAGCCTCAAAAACCTGCTCCTGAAGGGTAATATTATGGATTTCGACCTGCTCTTTCACACCTTTCCCGAGAAGATCATTCCCTACGACTACCCCACTTTCGCGCAATGCGAGGAGCGATATGAGATGGTTACGACTGACTGCTGCACGGGACGTGCCCGCTATTATGACGAGAAGCACGATCCGCGACGAATAATCGATATCGTGAAGGCCTCGAGCAGCCTGCCATTCGTCTGTCCCATAGCTCAGGTCGATGGCGAGCCGATGCTTGACGGAGGCATAGCCGACTCTATTCCGCTACTGCGTGCCCGCGAGTTGGGATTTGATAATAATGTAGTGGTGCTGACACGCAACAAAGGCTACCGCAAGCCTAACAAGAGAGGTACGGTGCCTCCGCCGTTCTACCTGCGCTACCCCGCCCTACGGGAGGCTATTCGACAGCGCAACATCCTGTATAATGAGCAGATAGAGCTGGTCGAAAGATTAGAGCTGCAGGGTGAAATTACGGTTTTGAGGCCCGAGCGACCCATCGTGGTGGATAGAATGGAGCGCGACACGCGCAAATTGCTCGATCTGTATGACGAGGGGTATGAGTGTGCTGCACGAATAGATTTCAAATAAAAAAGGCCGCCAATACTTGGCAGCCTTTTTCTATTTTACACAAGCCTTCAACCCTCGAACAACAGCCGAGGTAAATCCTGCGTGTTCCATCTCGTTAAGTCCGCGAATGGTGATGCCACCCGGGGTAGTCACCTTATCGATCTCCTCCTCGGCGTGGTTGCCACTACGAAGTAGCAACTCAGCAGCGCCCTTAACCGTCAGGGCAGCAATGCGCTGTGCATCTTTAGGATAGAGGCCAAGCTCCACCCCACCCTCAGCCGAAGCACGAATATATCGCATAGCGAAGGCTATGCCACACGAGGCCAATGCCATACCCGCCTCGATGCGGTTCTCATCAACGTAGGTAGCATAGCCGAGCGACGAGAACAGACGCTCCACCACATCACGTTGCACCTCGTTTGCGCCACGCTCGGAGAGGAACGTAACGCCACTCAGAACCTCAACGGCCGTATTAGGGATAGCTCTAAACAGAGCGGGCGAAGCCACTCCTTCAGCCGAGAGCCAACGATGCAGATCGTCGAGCGTAGGGCCTGCTGCAACGGAGATAATAATCTGTCGATCAAGGCTAAGGCCATCGCGCAAACCCGCTATAACCTCCTCCATAAGCCACGGCTTAACGGCCAGAATCACAACATCGGCCTGCTCGACGGCTGTGCGGTTATCGGTTGAGAGCTTCCACTCCGCATTCTGCCCTCGCAGACGCTCACGCGAGGCCTCCGACTTAACAGTCAAAATCATATCTTCGGGCCTAACAACACCCGATTGCACAAGACCTCGGGCGATGGCGCCACCCATATTTCCGGCTCCAATGATTGCTACTTTCATACTATCCGCAGTGGAAATAACGCTTCACAAGGGCGAGCATCTGCTCCTTGTCATCACCAATCTCGGCTCTCAGGCTACCATCTCCGTACGAGCGCAGACGGCGGATAATGCCGTCGATCATAGCCTCGCTAAAGACGTTATACTTCTCAAACACAGCACGCTGGCTCTCAAGACACGCAGCCGAAGCCTCACAGCTGTCGGGCAACTGACGAAGCTGCGCAAGTTTATCCTCGTTCTCCTTCTTATGGATATTTACATTTACATAAGTCTTCGCGGCAAGCTCCAGAGCATTCTCCATCTCAAATCCGTGACGGCACGCTACGGCAAGGCCTGCGATAAGCTGATATACATCGGCTGAGCCATCGGGTGAACGCATCTCGACGGTCTGCTTCTGGGTGGTGTCGTAGTTACTCTCCGCCTCCAACGGGTTGGCAATGCGGCACATATCGCTCTTAGCAGCCCATCCCAGCGGCACACGCACCAAAACAGAGCGATTGCGGTCGCCCCAGCAGATGTTGGTCGGAGCCTCCTGATGAGGCACAAGGCGGAAGTATGAGGTGGGGTTGGTATTTCCGAAGGCGGTAATCGAGGGGGCAAGCTCCATCATTCCGGCAATAGCACGACGCGCAGTGGCTGACAAAACACCGCCATCGAGCATCTGATTCTGACCATCCTTCACGATGCGCATATGTACGTGGAGACCTGAGCCCGCCTTGCCGGCCGTAATCTTCGGGGCAAAGGTGATATCGTAGCCATATTGATATGCAAGGTTACGGATAATCCACTTGGCAATCATCAGCTGGTCGGCAGCATCCTCAGCGGCAACGGGCAGGAACTCAATCTCGTTCTGCTCGTAGATAAGGCCGTCGATGGTAAAGTTACCCACCTCCGAGTGGCCATACTTGATTTGGCCGCCCGCCTGAGCGATGTAGGCCATACACTCGGTGCGGAACTCGTTGAATTTGGCATAGGGAGCCGACTCGTGATAACCCTTCTGGTCGGTTGCGGGATAGAGACCATTCTCGGGTGCGATGACATAGTACTCCAACTCGCCCATAGCCTGAAACTCCATACCCGTCACGTCATTAAATGCACGGCACGCCTTGCGCAGAGTATTCTCGGGAGAGCTCTCC
>JAFOEH010000095.1 GCA_017380275.1 Alistipes sp. | reverse complement strand
TGTTTGTTGAAAGCCTGAGAACTCGTACTCCTATCTCTCGTTGGGAGGCGACGCTTAGCGACTTGCAATTTGTGCGTATTCATCGTTCGTATATAGTTTGTCGTGAGTTAATCACCCGCTCATCCCGCACGGAAGTAGAAATAGGCGAATTAACACTCCCTGTATCTCGCAAATATGCTGCCTTTGTGGAGAAATTGTAAAATCCCATGATTTGGAACAACAATTTTGAATTTTGAATCTCGAATTTTGAATTTATACGTATCTTTGTAAAAACAGAATTTCCTATGACTCAGAAAAAACGTACCGAGATTGCCGAGCTGGGAGAGTTCGGGCTGATTGATCATCTTACGCGAAATGCCACAACATCGTCGAAGCATACGCTACGGGGTGTGGGCGACGATGCGGCTGTAGTGGCGGCAGGCAGGGACGATGCGACGGTGATTTCGACCGACACTCTGCTCGAAGGCATCGACTTCGATTTGACATACTTCCCCCTCAAGCACCTCGGCTACAAGGCCGTAGTGGTGGGCGTGAGCGACATTCTGGCGATGAATGCACAGCCCGAGCAGGTGATGATCTCTATAGGCGTCTCGTCGAAGCTGTCGGTGGAGGCGTTGGAGGATTTGTACGAGGGCGTGGATTTTGCTTGCAAGGAGTTGGGTGTCGATCTTGTCGGTGGCGACACGACGGCATCGGTTACGGGCCTTGTGATCAACATCACGGCTATAGGTCGCGCAAAGCGCAAGGCGCTGAGCTATCGCTCGGGAGCGCAGTTCAACGACCTGATCTGTCTGACGGGTAACCTCGGTGCTGCATATTTGGGCCTGCAGCTGTTGGAGCGTGAGAAGCGTGTGCTGAAGGATGTGACCAACCCCGAGCCGCAGTTTGCGGGGTATGAGTATCTGTTGCAGCGCTACCTGAAGCCGCGCGCAAGAAAGGATATTGTGGACATTCTGGCCGAGGAGAAGATTGTACCAACGTCGATGATTGACATCTCGGACGGCCTGGCAAGCGAGGTGCTGCAGATCTGTAAAGCCTCGAAGTGCGGCGCCCGAATCTACCTGGATCGCATCCCCATTGCCAAGCAGACCACGGCGCTGGCCGAGGAGATGCACATCGACCCCGTGGTGGCGGCGCTCAATGGCGGTGGCGACTACGAGTTGCTCTTTACGGTGCCGCTGGCGATGCAGGAGCAGGTAATGCGTCTGGGTGTGGTGGATATTGTTGGACACATTACGCGCGAAACGACGGGAGCATATTTGGTAACGCCCGACGGCAGCGACATAAAGCTCAGGGCACAAGGATTTAAGGAGGAGTAGGGTATGAAACGGATGAAAAAGATACTCGTGGTGCTGGGGGCCATAGTGATTTTTGTGGCGATGACCTTTGCCGCGTATCATTATTGGGAATATATCAATGCCCTGCACGGATAAAAATTGGAGAGGCTGCCTGATTGCTCGGGCAGCCTCTCGCTTTTTATTTTATTGCTGGAAATATAGTTTTGTCTGGTCGCCCTCGGCCGCGAAGATCATCACGCGGCGGCTCTCCGTATTGTTGTCGCTCTGCTTGTCGAGGCGTGCTGTGGCTGTGAAGTGACGCTCGCGGCGAGTGGGAGGCTCAAGCTCCTCACCAGCCTTGAGCCTTGCAGCACGAGCTGCGTAGTCGGGCGGCAGTGAGATTACGCCGTGCAGCGAGATTGTGCCCTCCTTCGAGGAGAGTTCCCAGCGCTCAAAGCGGAGAATGTCGTTGGGCTGGCTCTGCTCGATGCGGCCGTGAGGCAGAAGCGTAATGTCGATCGGCAGGCGCGACTCTCCTTCGGTGGCCCAGCGTCCGAGAGCCTCGGAGTAGGTCTTGTCGGTGATAATGTGCAGGGCTGTAGGTGCGGTGCCTTCGATTTGAGAGGGGAGGTAAATCACCTCGACGATGTTGCCCTCGATCATCGCGCCACCCTCTAAAAGGGTACTCTCGTCGATAAGAAATCGGCGCGAGGGTATGCTGTCGTTGGTAAGGGTGAGCTGCTCCTCATCGGCACTTTGGACGAAACCGGCCAACGTGATCGGGTCCACCTGCTTATGGCAGGCGGCAAGGAGTAGCAACGAGGCGGCGTATGTCGGTAATAACGATCGCATAGGTGATATTTTACATAGGCAAAGTTAGCAAAATATCTGCTTGGGAAGCTGTCGGTGGCCGAAAGTATGCAAAAAAAATCCGTTTAGGCCCATTTGTGCGATAAAATGTTGATGCGAAAGAGAATTTATTTAATTTTTTTTGTAATTTTGACGCAGTTAGGTTTAACTAAAACTACCAACTGACAATGCTTAACATTATATTATTTGGTGCGCCCGGATGCGGTAAGGGTACGCAGGCGGCGCGAATTAAGGAGAAGTACAACATCAACCACATCTCGACGGGTGATGTTATTCGTGGTGAGATCGCTCGCGGTACGGAGCTTGGTAAGAGTATGCAGAGCTACATCGAGTCTGGCGCTTTGGCTCCCGACTCAATCGTGATCGGTATGATTCGCAACTATATGGCCGAGCACAAGGATGCCGTAGGTAACATTTTCGATGGCTTCCCTCGCACAACAGCTCAGGCCGAGGAGTTTGACCGTATCCTGGCAGAGGATGGTCTTGGCGTGAACGTGATGGTTTATATGGACGTTCCCGAGGAGGAGCTCGTGAAGCGTATCCTGTTGCGTGGTAAGGACTCAGGTCGTGCCGATGACGCATCGGAGGATGTTATCCGCAACCGAATCTCGGTTTATCGTGAGCAGACCGCTATCGTGGCCGACTACTATTCAAAGCAGGGTAAGTACGTGGCTGTTGATGGCGTGGGTACTATGGATGAGGTGTTTGACCGCATCTGTGCTGCTATCGATTCAAAGAAATAGCGGAATAGTATAACAAGGATATTTCTGCGTTACGCTTGTTCGAAAAATGCTCACATACGTTGAGTATGCTCCGCTTTTTCACCCTTCGCAAGCCTTGAAATCCCTATTGTTATGCGACTTCTTTGTGGGTTTGCTGC
>JAFOEH010000094.1 GCA_017380275.1 Alistipes sp. | reverse complement strand
ACTGGCCGCGATAATATCGTGCTGTGGGACGGTGCTTGCACCGTACACGAGGAGTTCTCGTTGGAGAAGATTCTCGCTCTGAAGGCCGAGCATCCCGAGGCGAAGGTTGTTGTTCACCCCGAGTGCCGTGCCTATATTGTCGAGGTTGCGGATTATGTCGGCTCGACGGCAGGTATTCTGGAGTATTGTGGCAAGAGCGAGGCCGAGGAGTTTATCGTAGTTACCGAGGCGGGTATCCTTGCCGAGATGCGCAAACGCTATCCCGAGAAGCAGTTTATCCCCGCGCCGCCGATTGACTCTACCTGCGGTTGCAACGAGTGCCGTTATATGAAGATGGTGACGTTGGAGAATATCCTCGAGTGTCTGGAGAATGAGTCACCGGAGGTCGAGATGGACGAGGCGGTGCGCGTGGCAGCCGAGCGTTCGATTCTCAATATGGTGGCGATTAAATAATTTCCTAAACTCAGAAAGAGATGAATATTACCAATGATATAAAATATATCGGTGTAGATGATACTGATCTGGATCTTTTCGAGAGCCAGTATATTATTCCCAACGGTATATCATATAACTCATACCTTATTACGGACGAGAAGGTTGCCGTAATGGATACGGTTGATGCGCGCAAGAGCGAGGAGTGGCTTCAGAATCTTGACGCTGCACTCGGTGGCCGCCAGCCCGATTACCTTGTTGTTCACCATATGGAGCCCGATCACGCAGGAACGGTTGCCGTTTTTGTGGAGAAGTATCCCACAACGAAGATTGTCGCTTCGACTCGCGCCATTCAGATGTTGTCGGATTTCTTCGAGGGAGTGGATTTTAGCGATCGCACAATCGCAATCAAGGAGGGCGACGAAATTTCGCTTGGCGAGCACACGCTGCAGTTCTTTATGGCTCCGATGGTGCATTGGCCCGAGGTTATGGTGAGCTACGATGTGAAGGATAAGGTTGTCTTCTCGGCCGATGGCTTTGGAAAGTTTGGAGCTTTGTCTGCCGACGAGGAGTGGGCTTGCGAGGCACGTCGTTACTACTTCAATATCTGTGGTAAGTATGGTGCGCAGGTGCAGGCACTGCTGAAGAAGCTCTCGACACTCGACGTTGAGTGCATCTGCCCTCTGCACGGTCCTATCCTGAAGGAGAATCTTGGCTATTATATTGGACTTTACGACACCTGGAGCCGATACGATGTTGAGACTAAGGGTGTGCTTGTTGCCTACGCTTCGATTCACGGCGGAACGGCTGCCGTAGCGCATAAGATTGCCGATATGTTGCGTGAGCGTGGTGCTGGTAAGGTTGCTGTTGCAGACCTTAGCCGCGACGATATGGCCGAGGCTATCGAAGATGCCTTCCGTATGGACCGCCTGATTGTGGCTGCTGCGTCGTATGATGGTGGCGTATTCCCCATAATGCACGACTTCCTGCACCACTTGCAGATTAAGTCATACCAGAACCGCAAGGTCGGAATCATCGAGAATGGCTCGTGGGCACCTTGTGCCGGTCGCGTGATGCGTTCGATGCTGGAGCAGATGAAGCAGGTGGAGATCGTTGAGCCGATGGTTACTATCCGCTCACGAATGAAGACCTCGGATCTGCCTGCGCTGGAGGCTCTGGCCGATGCTATGATGTAAAAAACGAATAGATATTCAAAAACCTTATTTTACATTAACCCTAAATTTTAATGCTTATGAAGAAGATTTTTTCTTTTGTAGTTGTTGCTCTTGCAGCACTTTCAATGGCAACGGGTTGCACCCCCGCACCCAAGCAGATTGGTTTGCAGCTCTACTCTGTTAACCGCGATATGAAGGATGTTGATGCATCGCTTGCAAAGGTTGCTGCCGCTGGTTACAACGTAGTTGAGACTCTGCGTAGCCCCGAGTGCTTCGGTCTGCCCGCAGCAGAGTTCAAGGCTTTGTGCGACAAGCACGGTTTGAAGATTGTTTCTACCCACCACTCAATCGCTATGGATCCCGAGAATGAGGCTGAGGTTATGAATAAGTGGCGTGCCGCTTTCGAGGGCCTGAATGTGATGGGCGCTAAGTATTGCGTTATCCCCAGCTTCAAGCTCGGTGAGACCATTGAGGATTTGAAGGCTGTTTGCGACTACTTCAACAAGGTTGGTGCTTTGGCAAAGGAGTACGGTCTGAAGCTCGGTTACCACAACCACGCTTTCGAGTATGAGGTTGTTGACGGTCAGGTAAAGTGGGAGTATATGATCGAGAACACCGATCCCGAGTCAGTATTCTTCCAGATGGACGTATATTGGACTACCCAGGGCGGTAAGGATCCCGTTGCTTACTTGAAGAAGTATCCTGAGCGTATTAAGATGCTCCACATCAAAGATGATTTGGTAATCGGCGAGAGCGGCAAGATCGACTTCGAGGCTATCTTCAACCAGTTCTATGCTAACGGTTACAGCGATTTCGTAGTTGAGCAGGAGATGCCTCGCGGTCCTAAGGATGAGGATCCCGCGGCTCGTATTGCAACTATGTGGGAGGGTGTAGCTAAGAGTGCTGCTTACCTGCAGAATGCTGCATTCGTAAAATAATTTTGTTGTAATACAACTCCAAGAAAATTACAGAGGTTGCCCAAACTTATTTGTTTGGGCAACCTTATTTGTTGTCCTATTTGACCACTATTTCTATCCAAAAGGTAAAAAATAGGCCGTAGCCGAACCAATGTGGGTAAAATTTAGTACCTTTGCATTCGTTGATACTTTTTGCACGTTTATGGAGAATCTGCTCGCAACATACAACACATTCTTATGGGTTATGGCCATCGTGGCCTTGTTTGTCTTCGTGGCGTTGCACTTTTTCGAGGCGGGCTATGGTTATCTCTTTGACCGTCGCTACGGCCCTCCCGTTCCGAATAAGGTGGGGTGGGTTGTGATGGAGTCACCTGTGTTCGTGGCGATGTGTGTACTGTGGGCGATGTCGGAAAGGCAGTGGGATGTGGTGCCGTTGGTACTCTTCTCTCTGTTCCAACTTCACTATTTCCAGCGCTCGTTTATCTTTCCGATGCTGATGCGAGGAAAGTCGAAGATGCCGCTCGGAATAGTGGCCCTGGGATTCGTATTTAATACGCTTAACGCTCTGATGCAGGGAGGTTGGATTTTCTATCTTGCTCCGACGGATTATTATGCCGATTGGTTCTCTAAACCATTTATATATATAGGTGCTGCAATATTCTTCGCCGGAATGTTTATCAATTGGCAGGCCGATTACATCATCCGCCATCTGCGCAAGGAGGGTGACACGCGCCACTATATTCCCCGTGGCGGAATGTTCCGCTACGTCTCGTCGGCCAACTACTTTGGCGAATTGGTCGAGTGGACGGGCTTTGCAATTGCATCGTGGTCGTGGGCAGGAGTGGTGTTCGTGTTGTGGACATTCGCAAATCTTGCACCCCGCTCCGCTTCGCTCTATAAGCGATACGAAAAGGAGTTCGGCGAGGAGTTCACAGCTCTTAAGCGCAAGCGCATCATACCTTTTATATATTAGAAAATAACTCAAGATGAAAGATACTAAAGATTCAATACTCTTTACCCCCTATAAATTGGGCCCCATTACGCTCCGTAACCGTACGATTCGCTCGGCGGCATTCGAGTCTATGGGTAAAGATTTCGGTCCTACCGAGGCGCTGAAGAACTATCACGTCAGCGTTGCTCGCGGTGGTGTAGGTATGACTACATTGGCCTACGCGTCGGTCAATCGTAGCGGAGTGTCGTTCAATTCGCAGCTCTGGTTGCGCGATGAGATTGTGCCGCAGCTGCGCGATATTACCGATGCGGTGCATAAGGAGGGTGCGGCAGTGGGTATTCAGATTGGTCACTGCGGTAATATGACCCACTGGGAGACGGCTGGTTGTTTTCCAGTATCGGCCTCTAACGGATTTAATCTCTATTCGCCCACGTTCCACCGCCGTCTAAAGGCTCGCGAGTTGGAGACGATGGCCAAGGATTTTGGTCGTGCCGTTAAGACTGCTCACGAGGCGGGCTTTGATAGCGTCGAGGTGCACGCTGGTCACGGCTACCTTATCTCGCAGTTCCTCTCGCCTTGGACCAACCGTCGCCACGATGAGTTTGGCGGCTCGTTGGAGAATCGTATGCGCTTTATGAATATGTGTCTGGAGCAGGTTATGGAGCAGGCAGCGAGGTTTAATATGGCCGTTTTGGTTAAACACAATATGGAGGACGGTTTCAAGGGTGGTATCCAAATCCCCGAGTCTATCGAGATTGCCAAGCAGATCGAGCGCTTTGGTGTTCACGGTATTGTGCTTTCGTCGGGCTTCGTGTCGCGTGCTCCGATGGCCGTAATGCGAGGCCGAATTCCCACCAAGACAATGGGATATTATATGGGCTGGAATGAGTGGTTGCAGAAGATTGTGGTGTCGTT
>JAFOEH010000093.1 GCA_017380275.1 Alistipes sp. | reverse complement strand
GGTTGAAGGGATATACCAGGTAGGTGTCGCCGGCCATCCAGTTGCCGTAACGCGAATCAACCTGCGGGTCGGCGGGCCAAGAGTTGTATGCCCAGCGCAACATACCGTCGTAGTCGTGTGCCAGATTGTACCAACCGAGCATCTCGGCCTCGTAGGGCTCCGACGAGGTGAAGGTGTTGGGGTAGAGCGGACCGCAGCAGACGTAGAAGGTGGTGTTGAAGTTCTGCTCGCGACGAGCGTGGATATCGCTCAGGTCAGCGGGCTGACGCATCGCTACGCATACGTCGCGCATCATCGTATATTTCTTATATGACTGGTGGTTGTCGGCAAGAGCGAAGCCCATCTCGGGGGCGCACTTCTCCAGCACCTTGACAGCCGCATCCATAGCCTCGGGCGAACGCTCATCCATAGCGATGTTGGTGAACGCGAGCCAACCCTTAGCCTCGAGGTGCTTCTTGAAATCCTTGAGGAAAGGCTCCCAGATCACGGGGAAGATCGGCGTTCCGGGCTCGGCCTTGATGGTCACCATCTCGCCCTTAGCCTCGTCCATATACTCCAGCTCGCAGTTCCAGGGCACCATCGAGTAGCAGTTGATCATCTTGTTAATGCCGATCGAAAGCATCATCTCCACCCAGCGGTCGAATACCTTGTAGTCGTACGACCACGAGCCATCCTTGTGCTTGGTCCAGAGAATCATAGCCTCGTAGCCGTCGTAGCACTGGTGGTTCCAGGGGTCTTTGTTGAGCGTTGCGGTGATAACCTTCTGACCAGCCGCCGCCAGGCGCTCCATCAGGGGCTTCAGCGCAGCGAAGTGCTCGTCGCTCCACATCTCGAGGCCCTGTGCGCGTGCCACAGCCGAGGGGTGCTGCCACAGGTCGAGGTGGTAGGCCCACTCCGAAGGCTCGGCCAGCGTGTGGTTCTGTACCTCCAGCTCGATGGGGAGCTTGAGCTTGCCGCGACCGTTGTGCGAGATGGTGATCGTCGAAGAGTAGAGGCCAGCCGTTGCATCCTGCGGAACGGCGATGCTCACCCATACGGGGCGTGCGGTGCGGGGCTCCATATCGAAGCGTGAGAGCGTGTCGAGCATATCGGGCATCAGCACCGAGGGGCCGCCCTTCTTGAAGTCGTAGTTCTGCACATCGGCGATGGTGTAACGCACGAAACGTGTCTCGGCAATCGATGCGGGCAGCGTTGCGCCATCACCCTTGAAGGGTGCTACCTCGCACTCCACGCCATCGGCACCCTCGGCCGTCCAGAGCAGGATCTGCGCCGATGCGCGCTCGCCACGCCACGCCGTTACGCGATAGGTGTCGTTGTCGAGTGTTGTGGGTATTTCGCTGCGCGAGTAGCGCAAATCGGGGCATCCCCAACCTCCGTTGAGGCTCTTCGTTACGCCCTCCCACGCTGCCGACTGCTCGGCTGTGAGTGCTACGGGATCATCCGCCTCGGCGAAGGTCTCCACCGGGGTGTAGGGGGCCGAGCACGCCGCCATCGAGCCGACTGCCACAGCCATAATCAGGTTTCTGTAAAGCTTTTTCATTTAGGTTGTAGTTTTATGATTTTGATATATTTTCAGAACGAATAGACAAATATACGAAAATTATATTTTTCTCGATAGTATTTATCTTATTTTGCATTTTAATCGACCACAAGAGAGGCTTTTTCCTCCTTGCAATGACGTGGGAGTGGGAGATTCTCGCAATGACGTGGAAGAAAAAATAATTTTGAATTTTGAATTCTGAATTTTGAATTAAAAAAAATCTGCCCCGAAGGACAGATTTTTCTATTTCGCTACGCCAATATTTTTTACAACTCGCTCTCCTTCAATCGCTCGGCGTTCTCGGCCACGATCAGGTGGTCGATGCAATCCTGAATGTCGCCATCCATAAATGCCGAGAGGTTGTAGATCGTGTAGTTGATACGGTGGTCGGTGATACGTCCCTGCGGGTAGTTGTAGGTACGAATCTTTGCTGAGCGGTCGCCCGTCGAAACCATCGTCTTACGCTTCGATGCGATCTCGTCGAGATACTTCG
>JAFOEH010000092.1 GCA_017380275.1 Alistipes sp. | reverse complement strand
GGCGTGGAGGTACACTCGCTGGCGTGGGATAATCAGACTCGCAACCACTACTGCATCCTGACGGGCGACGAGGGTATGTGGATCGGCGAGATTACCCCCTCGGGCGAGCTGCACGAACTTACGCAACCTGCCTATATCACCCTTAGCGACCTGCGGGCCAAGGATGGCCGCCTCTACTTCGGCTCGATAGCTTCGGGCCGCGACGAGGTGCATTGCTACGATTTGGCCGAGGGGTGCGAGTATCAGATCTCAGAATCTACCTACGGCTCGTTCGATCCTGCGCCACTCTCTGGTGGACGGGTGCTGATGACAACATACGACTCTCTGGGCTACCACCCCTCGGTGCAGCCGTTGGATAAGATCGAGCGCGTGGTGGAGTACTCTCGTCTGCCGAAGGATCTGGTCAATCCGCCCCGCAAGAGTTGGGGCATTATAAACCTCGATACGGTGAAGATGGAGGTGCCCGACTCTGCGTTGCAGCGCTCGGCCGAGAAGGTGCGCCGCTACCGTAAGGCTACCACACTCTTTAACTTCCATAGCTGGGCCCCGCTCTCGTACGACCCCTTTGCGCTGAGCGAGAATGGCTCCATAGCGATGAATGTTGGTGCTACCGTAATGACGCAGAACCTGCTCTCGTCGATGCAGGGATTCTTCAGCTACGGCTATAGCGCGCGCTCGGGTAATATGCTCAAGGGTTCGCTGCGATACTATGGCCTGGGCCCCACGATCAGCCTTAACGCCTCATACGGAGGCCGCCAGAATATCTATCCTATCTATGTCTATAACCCCGAGACTCACAAGATCGAGTTCCCCGAGGCTCCCGCACGAAAGAAGTTCTACTCGATAGGTGCCGACGTGCAGTTCCCGATAATGTATCAGCGCGGCTACCACACGCGCTACCTAATTGCCTCTTTAGGATGGGAGTACTCTAACGGATTGGTGGCCAATACGGGAAAACTCTCGTTCGACGATGGTGGCATCAGCAACGTCGCTACGATCGGCTACGAGCGAGGTATTCACCTTACATCGTTTGCACTCGGATTTCAGGATTTTGTGCGCTCGGCTCACCGCGACTTCGCTCCGCCTTGGGGCGTGGCCGCCTCTGTAGCCTATGCCATCAACCCCGCAAGCGACAGCTTCAGCGACCTTCTGGCGCTATATGCCAAGTTCTATACGCCGGGCTTCGCTCCGCACAACAGTCTGACGCTCGCCTTGGCCTACCAGACCTCGATCGGCGGATTTGAGAATCAGGATGCGCTCTCGGCCCTCACGTTCAACTCGACACGCCTTCTGCCGCGAGGATTCAACTCAACGCAGATCACAAATAAGAACTACTCGGCCGCATCGCTTAACTACCAGCTGCCGATCTGTTATCCCGACGGTGGCTGGAGGGGTATCTTCTTCCTGAAGCGAGTGCGACTGAACGCAGGTTTCGACATCGCTCGCTACGAGCGTTCGCGCTTCTATGAGGACGGATCGCTCCGCACCGATTGGCACTACCTGCGATCGGTGGGTGGTGATGTTATCTTCGACGTGAATTTCCTCAGCCAGCCCGCCTCGGCAACCACTGCGCTGAAGCTCTCGTTCTATCACCCCAGCGAGG
>JAFOEH010000091.1 GCA_017380275.1 Alistipes sp. | reverse complement strand
GCTACGTCAAGAGCCATACCGGTATCCTTCAAAAGCTTCTCAACAGCCTTGTGACCTGACTTAGAACGTGCAGATGACAGGTTGTCGTTGAACTTCTCGGGACCATCGGGTGAAGCGTAACCGTGAACGTAGAGCTTCTGCGTTGCGCGGTCGTTGCCCTGCTGGTCAACTACGTTCTGCTTGAAGGCCTTAAGCTCATCGGTGTCGGCAGCCTTGCGAGCTACGGTTGATGAGTTGATAGCGTACATAATGTCAGCCTTGGTAACAACGGTAGTTACGTTCTTGTAGTTGTTAGCGGTGTTTGACATAACGTCTGAGTAAGCCAAGTCGCTCTGAAGAGTGTTAACACCCTTAGCTACGGGCAGTGCGAAAGCAGCCTTGATAGCCTCAGCCTGCTTGCCACCAGCTGCCAGAGCAGCCTCCTCAGCCTTAGTAGGCATAGCGCCGTTGTTAGCGTTTACCAAAGTCCACTCCTTGCAGGGACCGCTGGGGCACTTAACCTCGATCAGAAGCTTGAGCTCGCTCTGAGCCATACGTGCGTCGTAGGGGAACTCAACGTGCTGAGTGAATGAACCACCATTTGCGGGAACTACGGTGTAGTTATCCTTAACCTTTGAACCCTGGAAATACTTGGTAGCACCCTCTACCATACCACCCTCGAATACCATTACGGGAGTTACCTTCAGAACGGCCTTCTTGTTGTAGTACTTAGCGGGGTAGTTTACCGTGATGTCGGCCTCTACCTTGCCATTGTTGAGTGCAAGAACATCGGGCGTGCAGGCGATTGTTACATCGTCCTGATTCTTTGCCATCTTGCTGAAGCAGTTACAGCCGGTCAAAACGGCTGCCACAGCAATGGCAACGAATAATTTAAGACTGTTTTTCATAAGAGTTTGTAATTAGTATTATACATTTAGTTTAAGTATCCCTTAATTAACGCTTGGGACGGTCTGAGCTGCGACGCTCGCCGCGATCGCCGCGCTCGCCACGGGGACGACCACCCTCCGGACGGGGCTTGCGCTCACGCTCAACCCATCCCTCGGGCTTAGGCATCAGAGCCTTGTGTGAGAGCTTGTACTTGTTGGTCTTGGGGTCCATACCGATGAGCTTAACCTCGATCTTGTCGCCCTCCTTAAGGCCTGTCTCCTCCATAGTCTCGAAACGCTTGTAGTCGATCTCCGAGATGTGCAGAAGAGCCTCCTTGCCGGGCAGGATCTCAACGAAAGCACCGAAAGCGACGATGCTCTTGATCGTACCATCGTAAACCTCACCTACCTCGGGAACGGCAACGATAGCCTTGATGCGAGCGAGTGCTCCATCCAGAGCCTCCTTATCTACGCCGAAGATATCCACTACGCCGCACTCATCATTCTCCGTGATGGTGATGGTTGTGTTGGTGGTCTTCTGAATCTCCTGAATAACCTTGCCACCGGGGCCGATAACAGCGCCGATGAAGTCCTTCGGGATCTGGATCTGTACGATGCGGGGAACGAACTCGCGGTAATCCTCACGGGGCTCAGCGATGGTCTCAGTGATCTTGCCCAGGATGTGCATACGACCCTTGCGAGCCTGCTCCAAAGCAGTTGCCAGAACCTCGTATGAGAGGCCGTCAACCTTGATATCCATCTGCGTTGCGGTGATACCGTCGGCAGTACCCGTAACCTTGAAGTCCATATCACCCAAGTGATCCTCGTCACCCAAGATGTCAGAGAGCACAGCCCAGCGACCTGTTGCAGAGTCAGAGATAAGACCCATTGCGATACCCGATACGGGCTTCTTGATCTTTACACCTGCATCCATCAGCGCCAGCGTACCAGCACATACGGTTGCCATTGAAGAAGAGCCGTTAGACTCCAGAATATCCGATACTACGCGAAGAGCATAGGGCATAGCCTCACCAGTGGGGATCATAGGCTTCAGCGCACGCCAAGCCAAGTGGCCGTGACCGATCTCACGACGGCTCACGCCGCGTGCGGGACGAGCCTCACCTGTTGAGAAGGGAGGGAAGTTGTAGTGCAGGGTGAACTTCTCAGAGCCCTGAACCAATACCTCGTCGATCATCTTCTCGTCGAGCTTGGTACCGAGTGTTACGGTGGTCAGTGACTGAGTCTCACCACGAGTGAAGATAGCTGAACCGTGAGCAGCAGGCAGGTAGCCTACCTCGCACCAGATGGGGCGAATCTCGTCGGTAGCACGGCCATCGAGGCGCT
>JAFOEH010000090.1 GCA_017380275.1 Alistipes sp. | reverse complement strand
TGCGCAGTAGGGTGGTCTTGCCCGCTCCGTTCTTACCCACCAGACCGATACGATCCTTCTCGTTGATGAGAAAAGAGATCTGGTCGAATAGTGTCCAGCCGCCGTAGCTGACGGTTAAGTTATCGAGTGAAATCATCTTATGCCTCCAACATCTTTACAATCTCCTGCTCGGGATCGGCAGCTCCAAATACGGCACTGCCTGCAACCAGAGCCTCAGCGCCCGCAGCGAACAACTCGCCAGCATTCTTTGCCGAGATGCCGCCATCGACCTCGATCAAGAAGTCGAGTCCCATCTGCTCGCGTAGAGCTTTCAGCTCGCGGATCTTGTCGAGTGAGCCTTCGATGAACGACTGTCCTCCGAAACCCGGTTCGACGCTCATAATGAGTACCATATCGACCTTGTGAAGCAACTCCTTCAGCACCGCAACCTCCGTTTTGGGTTTGATCGAGATGCCGACCTTTGCGCCCGCATTGCGAATCTCGTCGATGCAGAGGTCGATATTCTCGGTCGCCTCGTAGTGGAAGGTAACGTAGTCGGCTCCAGCTTCAACGAATCGCTTTACATACTTCTCGGGCTCGACAATCATCAGATGTACGTCGAGAACCTTTGACGTAGCCTTGCGGATGGGCTTCATTACGGGGAAACCGAACGAGATGTTGGGGACAAATACACCATCCATTACGTCGATGTGTACCCACTCCGCTGCACTGCGGTCAATCATCTGTGTGTCGCGCTCGAGGTTGCCGAAATCGGCCGACAACATCGAGGGAGATATAATTCGTGTCATAGTTCCAATTTTTTATTTTCGCAAAGGTAAGAATAATTAAGCATTTTTTTAGCCGCAAAGTGGCATAAACCTACTTCTATTTTGCTAATAGCGCAGAAAAAATTATATTTGCACTAAGAAATTAAAATCTTTTGATTTATGAAACGAATTATTCTTGCATTTGTGGCCGTTGTAATGGCCTTCAATGTATCGGCTCAAGATCTGCGCTGGGGCGTTGCGGGAGCTATAAATTTCTCGTGGGAGAAAGCAAAAGCGCTGGGTATTGGAATCTCATCCGATGCTTATATCGGTTTTCAGGCTGGTGTAAAGGCCGAGATGGATCTGGCCGATTATTTGACCGACGGTTTCTTTGCCGATGGCGCATTGGTTTATAATCTTAAGGGCGGTAGCTACTCTGGCTCGCACACCAATTTAGGCTTTTTGGAGATTCCCCTTAATATCGGCTATCGTCTGCCTATCACGAATGATATTTCGATTATCGCCGGCCTCGGTCCATACTTCGGCTTGGGCGTTCTTGGTAAGGATGTAGCCAAGGAGGGAGGCACGAAGGTTAAGACCGATGTGTTTGGTGATAGTATGAAACGATTTGATTTCGGACTGAACTACAAACTCGGCGTCGAGATGTGGAATCAGTGGCAGTTCTATCTGGGCTATGAGCATAGCCTGCTCAATCTGGCCAAAACGGATGCCGACCTGGGTGATAGCGTGAAGTGCCGTCTTTCAAACTTCTTCATCGGAACGTCGTATATGTTCTAAAGCGACTAAACTTAAGTCGGTTAAAGAAAAAATATGCGGGAGCTACGGCTCTCGCATATTTTTTGTATTGCTCTGGGTGTACGATTAAAACACACACAGATTATGAAAAAGTTTTTACCATTATTATCGGTTTCACTCCTGCTTGCATCGGCTCTTTCGGCGCAAGGGCTGCGCTATGGTATTACGGGAGCGATGAATGCCAGCAATTTCGCTATGGAGCTTAACGACCTCTCGTTCAATCCCGATATGCGTGTCGGCTTTAGAGCAGGTTTCCGTATGGAGATGCCAGCTCCGTTTATCTACGATGGCTTCTATTTCGATGGCGAACTTCTGCTCTCGTCGAAGGGTGCGAAGATTGATACAACGGTGGGCGAGGAGAGTGCCAAAAGCACCGTTCGTCCCTACTACCTCGAGTTGCCCATCCACATCGGCTATCGCTACGATTTCGGTGGTGGCAATGTAGGCATCTTCGGTTCGTTTGGCCCTTATGTGGCTATGGGATTGTTTGGTACTGATAAAGTTACGGTCGGATCGACTTCGACCAAGCCCGATACCTTCTCCGACGAGCGCCTCAAACGTTTCGATTTCGGTGTTGGCTTGCGTGCGGGAGTTGCAATGTTCGACCACTACCGCATCTATGTGGGGTATGATTGGGGCCTGATCAACATCGCGCAGGACTCGGACAATAAGATCAACAACCGTAATTTCTACGTCGGAGCCTCATATATGTTCTAAAGTATAGTTATTGTTATGTGGCGGGGAGTGCTTTATCGGGAGCACTCTTCGTTTTTTTATTTTTTCGGGGTTGCGTTTTGTCGGGAAAGTCGTTATCTTTGTTTTTAATTAAAATGGAAGAAAATGGAGATAACCTACATAATCATTGCCCTGCTTTTGGTCGCGTGTGCTGTCCTTGTGACTTTACTTGTCGGTCGCAATCGCGATATTGCCTTGCAACAGCAACGCCTCAACGAGCTCTCGGAAGAACTTGTGGCGGCCGATAATCGCATAGCCGAGGCGCAGAACACCGCCGATCAGTTTCGTCGCCAGCGTGAGGCGGAGCAGATAGCCCGCGTGAAGGCCGAGGCCGACCTCGCAGCCGAGCGTCGTTCGGCTGAGGAACGCGAGCGTCAGCAGCAGGATTTGGAACGTAGCGTGCGAGAGCAGTTTAAGGCTTTGGCGGGTGATGTGCTGGGTGAGCAGAGTCGCCGATTTAAGGAGGAGAATCGTGAGTCGATGGATTTGATTCTCAAGCCTTTCAAGGATAACATAGCTGAGTTTCGTACGCGTGTCGAGAGTATCTACTCTCACCAGAACGAGCAGACGGGAGCGCTTAAGAATGAACTTCAGCGCCTTATGGAGTT
>JAFOEH010000089.1 GCA_017380275.1 Alistipes sp. | reverse complement strand
GTATGTTTCTTTATGGTTCAGGGCCTCTTGACCGCTGATATTACTATGTTCCAGGCTGCAGCTGTGTTTGGTGCAGGTTTGCTCGTAGGTTTTGTTAACCTTATGGCTGCTTACTATCAGGCAAAGGTTTGTGCTAACGGTATCGCTGCTATCGGTAACGGTAATGACGTTATGGGTAAGACCCTTATCCTGGCTGCGTTCCCCGAGTTGTACGCAATTTTGACCGTTGCTGCTACCTTCCTTATCTCTAACGCAGTAGCTTAATAAATCTGTCTTACAGGGCTATTTCGTCATCTGCCTTGCTTGCAAAATCCTCACATACGTCAGGTATGCTGCGGTTTTGCAATCTGCGAGCAGCTCCAAAATAGCTCCTGTCATACAAATTTATTATCTTGGTAGGAGTTTTCTCCGAATACCAAAAGAGAAAAAGGTTATCCCAAATGTGGGGTAACCTTTTTTGTGTGTCTATCTTCGGCAAAACGTGCCAAAATTTTGGCAATATATTCCACACATTGGACTGTAATTGGACTAATTTTGCACTCTAAATAATTTAATTGTAGATAGATATGACAGAATTGGAGAAGGCTCTCAGCGGAGAGCAGTTTAGTCGCCGCGATGCCGAGGTGGTTGCATTCCAGAATAGAGTGAAGGATCTTTGTTTTGAGTTTAATCATACCATCCCCTCGTCGCCTCGCCGTCGGGAGATTCTGAGCGAACTTGTCGAGGGTTACAACGAATATCTCTTTGTGGAGTCGGGATTCCAGTGTCTGATGGGTAAGAATATCCACTTCAAGGGTACGGCCTTTGTTAATATGAATTGCACCTTCCTCGATAGCAATATCATAACCATCGGCCATTGCGCACTCATCGGCCCGGGATGCAGTCTTATTTGCACCAACCACGCCATCGACCCGACGGAGCGTCTGCGCGGTGTGTTCAACGATCGACCGATCACCATTGGAGAGAATGTGTGGCTTGGTGCTAACGTAACGGTTCTGCCGGGGGTTACCATTGGAGATCGTGCCGTCATAGGTGCCGGCTCAGTGGTTACGCGCGACATTCCTGCAGACTCGATTGCCGTAGGTAATCCCTGTCGTGTGGTGAAGAGTGTTAAGGCTGAGCGTTAGCGCGAGATGGTCGTTATACGCAACGAAAAAACCTCTCAAAACTGAGAGGCTTCCTTTGTTGGGCTACCAGGATTCGAACCTGGAATGACAGGACCAGAATCTGTAGTGTTACCATTACACCATAGCCCAATCTTATGTCGTGTTGTTTTCGATAGTGCAAAAGTAGAATATAATTTCTATTCTGCAAAGAAAAATTTAATTTTTTTTATTTTTTCACATCCTTTTCCACTATTTTTGCTCTGCAAACCCCTCGGAAGGGGCTTTTCGGGGGACGGGAAATTGCATCGGAGGGCCCTTTCTGTCAAAAAAAACGAAAACAACGATAAGATGAGCATTAAATATAGACTTATTCTGATGAACCTGCTCCAATACGGAGTTTGGGGTGCCTACCTTACGTCGATGGGCAGCTACTTGGCCTCATCGGCACTTGCCGAGTATATCGGCTACTTCTACGCTATGCAGGGCATCGTGTCGCTCTTTATGCCAGCGCTGATGGGCGTTGTGGCCGATCGCTGGGTGCCAGCACAACGATTGTTGGGAGTGTGCCATCTCCTGGCAGCACTCTTTATCGGTGGGGCGTGGTTCTACACCACCCTGCCCGATGGCGGAGCGTGGCCACTTTTTGCGCTATATAGCCTTAGTGTGATGTTCTATATGCCGACCATTGCGCTCTCCTACTCTGTGGCCTACAATGCGTTGGAGGGTCGGGGCGAGGATCCCGTGCGGAGCTATCCGCCAATTCGTGTCTGGGGCACGGTGGGATTTATCGCGGCGATGCTTGTCTGCGACTTTGCGGGATGGCAGCTTTCGAGTGCGCAGTTCCTATTCTCCTCTGTTCTCGGTCTCGCGCTCGGCCTCTACTGCTTCACTTTGCCCAAGTGTCCTACGCTCAGTGGCCAGAGCCACAAGAATCTTAGCGATGCGCTGGGACTTAGGGCGTTGTCGCTCTTCCGCGAGCGACGTATGGCTATCTTCTTCATCTTCTCGATGTTGCTCGGCGTGTCGTTGCAGATTACCAATGGTTTTGCCAATCCCTTCATCACCGCATTTAAGGATGTTCCCGAATATGCCTCGACCTTTGGTGCAAATCACGCCAATGCGCTCATCTCGCTCTCGCAGATCTCCGAGACGTTGTGCATACTGCTCATTCCCTTTGCGCTTCGGCGTTTCGGTATTAAGTACGTGATGCTCATCTCGATGTTGGCGTGGGTGCTGCGCTTCGGGCTCTTTGGCGTGGGTAACCCGGGTGGGGGAGTGTGGATGTTCCTGCTCTCGATGATTATATATGGTATTGCGTTCGACTTCTTCAATATCTCGGGTTCGCTCTATGTCAATGAGCAGACCGACGACGAGATTCGCTCCTCGGCGCAGGGACTCTATATGATGATGATCAACGGTATAGGCGCTACCACAGGAACCCTCGGCGCGCAGGCCGTGGTCAATCACTTTGTCTATAGTCGCTCGGAGGGTATGGCCCAAATTGAGGGATGGCAGACGGCGTGGCTCATCTTTGCGGCCTATGCACTCGCGGTGGCCGTCGCCTTTGTGTTGCTATTTCGTGAGAAGGGGAAGGCTTCTTATTAAAATTTGATAATCAAATATTTGCTCCCGAAAATCATTCTCCTGATATTACGATTGACATCCGTTTATCAAAGACTTCTGTGGGTAGGTTCTCGCGCAGCTGACAGCTGTGGCAGACACCGACGCAGAATGCACGAAAACCCTCGCGTGCGAGGTAGCGATCGTAGTATCCCTTTCCGCGTCCGAGTCGCGCACCCGAGCGGGTGAAGGCTACGCCCGGCACGACCATAAGGTCGATTTCGTCAGCTTTGACGGCCCTTTTGCCCTGTGGCTCGCGGATGCCGAACGTTCCATCGCAAATCTCTTCGGGTGAGTAGTCGTAAAACTCCATCAGCGACTCCTCGGGGCTACTCGCGGTTATGCGCGGCAGCACCACGCGGCAGTTGAGCGAGGTGACCAAAGGGAAAATATTGATCTCGTCGGGAAGTGGGCTGAAGAGCGCTACGACCTCGGCCTGACGCTCCTCGATTAGGCGTCGCAGAGCCTTCATCACCTGCTCGGCCTCGGCCTCGCGAACATCGGCCGGGAGTGCCAGAACGGCCTTTTTTACCTCTCGGCGTATGGTTTTCTTATCCATAAGTCAATCTATTTTGGGGTTTATCTGTAAAATAAAGGGCCTCGGTGTTGTTATTCCGCAAACAATTACTATCTTTGCATTAATATTTGGGGCGCTATGTGCCGTTTGATTTTTGGAAAAACAATTTCACAAACAAAAATAAACAAAATCTTTTTATTATGAGCTGTTTTTTATGTAATTCATCTCTTGGAAAGAAGCTGGTGATGAGTGTAACGGGTTGTGCCCTTGTCCTCTTCCTGCTCTTCCATATGTCAATGAACCTCGTGGCGCTGGTTAGTGCCGAGGCTTACAATGCGGTTTGTGCATTCCTGGGTGCCAACTGGTATGCCGTAGTGGCTACCGTAGGTTTGGCTGCTCTGGTAGTTTTGCACTTCGTTTATGCGTTGATCCTCACGATCGACAACTATCGCGCTCGCGGTAAGCAGCGTTATGCCGTAACGGTAAATGAGCCGGGCGTAGAGTGGGCATCGAAGAATATGCTCCTGCTGGGCGTAATCGTTGTTCTGGGTCTGCTGTTGCACCTTTGCCACTTCTGGTCAAAGATGATGTTCGTTGAGCTTCTCGGTCAGCACGAGAATGCGCTGGGCCTCGCTCCCACCGATGGTGCTGCTCTTATCGAGTTCACCTTCGCACAGCCTATCAACGTAGTTCTCTACCTCGTATGGTTGGCAGCTCTGTGGTTGCACCTTAACCACGGCGTATGGTCAATGTTCCAGACCGTAGGTTGGGCTAACGACATCTGGTATCCCCGTCTCAAGTGCGCCGCTAAGGTAGTATCTACGCTGGTTATCTTGGGCTTTGCCGCAGTTGTTGTAGCATTCTTCGTTTGCAGCCTGTAATCAACATCAATCAGAACAATTAAAAACAGACAAATATGGCTTTAAAGTTAGATTCAAAGACTCCTGCCGGTGAGTTGGCTCAAAAATGGAGCAACCACAAGGCGGCTATTAAGGTTGTCAGCCCCGCTAACAAGCGCAAGCTCGACATTATCGTCGTAGGTACTGGTCTGGGTGGTGCGTCTGCAGCTGCTTCACTCGGTGAGCTGGGTTACAACGTGAAGATATTCTGCATCCAGGATTCACCCCGCCGTGCGCACTCTATCGCAGCACAGGGTGGTATCAATGCAGCAAAGAACTACCAGAACGACAACGACTC
>JAFOEH010000088.1 GCA_017380275.1 Alistipes sp. | reverse complement strand
GCGTTCGAGGTTGCGGGCAATCTGAGCATTGTCAAAACCGCAGAGAATGTTCTCCGTCGTCACGTCGGCAATGCCGAACGGCCCGTCGAGTATTCGCATCATCTCGCCCGCCATAATGTTTTTCACCAGCTGCAACTCCTCGTCGGGTACAAGCTCTTCCCTCAGCCGCTCAATCTCAGCAGCAATCTGTCGCAGAGCCTCGTCTGTTACCTCCACTCCGACCTGTGTCGCTATGGCTAAATATCCTGCCTTCTGGAAGTTCACCATTGCCGAGAATACGCCGTAGGTAAATCCGTTCCTCTCGCGCAGGTTCTGCATCAGGCGCGATCCGAAATATCCACCCAGTAGGGTAGTGAGCACCTGCATCGGCACAAAATCCTCGTGCGAGCGGGGGAATAGCAATCGGCCGATGCGTATTGACGACTGCACCGCACCATCGTGCTGCACCTGCCCGCTGTGGCGCGTTGCAAATGGCGGGAACTCAATCTGTGCAGCCTCCCCGGCAGCAGGAATCTGCTCTGCAATGGATGTTATTCGCTCCAGTACCTTGTCGCTGATCTGACCACTGCACACGACGATGCAGTTCTCGGCCGTGTAGCAGCGGCGGTAATGCTCTTCGACGTAGTCGCGGCAGAGGTTGTCGTACTCACTCTCGGGGTACGATATGCCATATGGGTGGCTTTCGCCAAACATTGCGTGGGCAAACTCCTCACGTGCCTTCGTCTCTACTTTGCGTCGCTCGATCGTTAGCTGCTGACGACGCTTATCGCAATATGTAGCTACCTCCGCCTCGGGGAATGTGGGGCGGAGTATCACCTCCTCGATCACCTCTGCCGTCTGCTCGAAGAATTTCGATAGCGTGCAGAAGGTTATGTAGGAGTAGTCGCGGTCGATGTTGATGTCGAAATAGGAGCCGTAATAGTCCAGCCGCTCTGCAATCTGCTGCGATGTGAGGTTCTGGCTACCCTCGGCCAGCAGATTTGCCGTTGCCGATGCGGTAAAGTGGTGACGCTGCGTAACCGTTCCAGCGTGGAATACGAACGAGAGTCGCACCACCTCATACTCCGAGCAGTCGATGGCGTAGATCTTCGTCCCGTTCTTGGCTCGATGGCACTCGGCCTCGGGCACCTGAAGTGTCGATGGAATTATCAGTGGTGGCTGTCTCATTTTGCTCTGTAAATTAGTGTCGATGAATTCTCTGTGCGGAACGTGCGCTTCGAGAAGTCGGCCACGTCCGTAGCCTGCAGCGAGCGGTAGATCTCCACCTCGCGGTTTATCAGCCCCAGATCGCCAATCATCTCGTAGTAACCCAGATTCATCGCCTTGTTCATCACGTTCAACTCGCCGAACAGCGTATTTGCCTCAAATTTGTTCTTCACCTTCTCCATCTCATATTCGGTGATGTTGCCTGCCTTCATATCGTCAATCTCCTCCCATATCGCCGCCTCGGCTTCGGCCTCCGTTGTCGATGGCAGCAACTGCCCCGTGAATACAAACATTCCGCGATCCACATCGCCCGATATGTAGGCATTAGTGCTGGCGAAGAGTCGCTTACGCTTTATCAGTCGCTCGTATAGTCGTGCCGAGTCGCCTCCGGCCAGCAGATCCGAAGTCATATCACCGAGGAAGAAGTCGCGCGAGAGGCGGTCGCCCATCTGGAAGGCTATGGTTATCGTCGTTGCGGGCACATCACGCTCCACTTCGAGACGGCGAGCCTGTTGCTGCTCGGGTTCTGGCTCGATCGAGGGAATCGCATAAGGACGATCCTCAATCGGTGCAAACCACTTCTCCGCCAACTCGAACACCCTCTCCGGCTCAATGTCGGCCGAGATGGATAGTATCGCGTTCGACGGGTGGTAGAATCGACGGTAGAAGTCGCGTATCTCCTCTACCGAGGCCTTCTCGATGTGTTCGGGCGTGAGTCCTATGGTGGCCCAGCGGTAGGGGTGGCTCTTATATACCATATCGCGCAAAAGCATATTCTGATCGCCGTATGGCTGATTCAGATAGCGCTGTCGGAACTCCTCGATTACCACTCGTTTCTCCACTTCGATAGCCTCCTGCGAGAGGTCAAGCCCCGTCATACGGTCGCTCTCGAGCCAGAGTGCTGTCTCAATGTTACCGACGGGGAGGGTGATGTAAAAGTCGGTGTAGTCGTTGTTCGTGAAGGCATTATTGTCGCCGCAGGCCATCTGTACGGGCGTGTCGAAGTCGGGCACTTCGTGTGTGCCGCGAAACATTAGGTGCTCAAACAGGTGAGCCAATCCCGTTCGATGGGCGCTCTCGTTGCGTGCCCCCACTTTGTAGAGAATGTTTACGGCCGCCATCCGCGATGCGCGATCGCGGTTTACTATGACCGTAAGGCCATTTCCAAGTTGTCGTTTATCGTAAGTAATCATTTTCAGTTAATTATAGCTGACTGCGGTCCATCACTCGCCACGCGGGATGCACCTCGTTGTTCTGGTGTGCCGCCTTGCGCACACGCTCGTAGAAGAAGTTCAGGATCGCGTTCGAATCGCCTGCAAATGCGGGATCCTCCATACACTTTTCAAACTCGGCCTTCAGCGCAGGATCTTTTGCCAGCAGCTCGCGGCCCTTCTCCTCCATATATCCCAATCTGATCCAGAACTCATTAGAGGGCTGCAGTACCTGATTGAAGAAGCCCCAATATACGAGTGATCCGGGTGCCGATGGCTCCAGCAGCCACGCTGCCAAGCGTCCCGAGGGCTGGTTCATATCTATGAGAATACTTCCTGCTGGATACTCCAGTGTCTCGGTCTGCGTGGTGTAGTCGGCCTTCACGACGGGTACGCGACCTTCGCTCTGACGGGGCGAGAATGTAGCACCGCTGTATCGGTAGGTCTCCACCTCTACGCTCTTCGGCTCCTCAAGGCGTGTGTATTTAATATCGTGCAGGTCGAATAGCTCGATCACATCACTCCACTGCGGCATAAAGATATAAGCCTCTGGTAGTTGCACCGACGAAGTGGCGTCGTATGAGGTAATCAGCGGCGCCTTCACCGTAATCGGCTTGTCGTAGTTATGACGTGTCCAATCCGCACCCGAGAGGTCGCTCTTCACGGTCTCGCGCTCCCACGCCAGGTAATCAACCATAACGCTATCGCGGCTGACGGGGCGGTAGGCCAAATCCATCGGCGTTTTGCGGTACTCGGCCGAGCTGACCACCTTGTCGGCGCGCTCTACGGCGGCCATCAAATCCTCCTTATTCTCGCCGATGATTCTTGCCGAGGCCTTGATAGCCTCGATCGTACACATCACGCGCTGCTTGTATGGCTTGTAGATATGGTTCTCAAGCAACAGTCCTATGCGGTTGCGAGCCGCAGCGTATGCCTCTGAGTAACGTGGATCGAAAATATCAACCGTGATACCCTTCTCGGGCGCATTGGGCACCTTGAACGAAGCGTAGAGGAACATCGGAAAGCCGACCTCTGCCATCTGCTCGTTGAGCTGTTTCTCGAAAACGTCGGTAGTCCAGCGGCGCAAACCCTCCTCCATCATCGTGCCTCGATTCTCGATGGCGTAGGTTGTAACGTATTGGAAGTCGGCACCGTTTGTAACGTGAACGTCGATAAAGAGCTCAGGCATCCAGCGATTGTAGAGCTTCAGCCACGCACGCATCTCAGGTGCATCTGCCTTCAGGAAGTCGCGGTTGAGGTTGAGGAACTGTGCCGTATTGCGTGTTCCCAGCTCCTCGGGACCATTCTGGTTGATGCGGTTGGTGGCGCGGAAATCCTCGTGGCCATCGACATTGAATACAGGAATCATCAGAAAACTCACGTTGTCCAGCAGCTCCACATCCTTGCCGTGCACCACCATATCGCGCAACATAATCATCGACGCATCCTTACCGTCGGGCTCGCCCGAATGTATGCACGACTCGACGAGAATTATAGCGCGTCCCTTGCGGCGAATCTGCTCAGGCGAGGTGAGACCATCCTTATCTACAATCACAAGCGCGAGGTCGCGTCCCTGCGCACTTGTGCCGAACGACTCTATGTTTACCATCTTCGAGTAGTCGGCCAATTTGTGGAAGAATGCCATCGTCTCATCAAAGTGGGGAGTCTTTACAAAGTCGGAGAGTTCACAATCGGTAACAAACTCCTCGGGCGAGGGCTGGCTCTTGCAACCGATGCAGAGCGCGAGTGCCAATGCGCAGCAGAATATTAATCTTTTCATCGTTTGGGATTTTTTGTGTTTTATTTTGGCAAAAATATAAATTTTTCTTTATCCACAGCCTTTTTTGATACAATTATAATAGTGTCAGCGGCAATAAACTTTCCTTGCGCGGCCAAATTGCTGATGCTCATTTGGGATAGGATGCTGGTGTGTGTCAAAATTAATATTTTGGAAACAATTTTGTAATGTTTTAGTAAGGATTTCGTAATAATTTAGTAATGCCGTTTTTTTGTATCGTCCTCCTTTTCTCATTTATCTTTGCAATGTGCTTTTTAGTAGGCGGGGTAAGGCTTTTTTGCTAAAAGCTCCTGTCGAAACAGATAATTGAAACATACCAATATTTAATATTTATGATTTTACAAATTTTTACTTTTCTGGGCTCGTTGGGAATGTTCCTCTACGGAATGAATATGATGAGTTCGGGACTTCAAAAGACCGCCGGCGAGCGTCTTCGTGGGATTCTTGCATCGATGACATCAAGCACCTTCAAAGGTATACTCACAGGCGTGGGAATCACCTCCGTGATCCAGTCGTCAAGCGCAACGACGGTTATGGTCGTTGGTTTCGTCAATGCAGGTCTTTTGACTCTTATTCAGGCCATCGGCGTGATTATGGGTGCCAACATTGGTACTACCGTCACGGCGTGGCTCGTGTCGTGGCTCGGTTTTAAGGCCGACATCTCGATTTTGGCTATTCCGCTGATGGCTTTAGGTTTTATATTGAGCATTGCCAAGAGCGAGCGTCGTAAGAATATGAGCGAGTTCGTAATCGGTTTTGCACTGCTCTTCCTCGGCCTTTCGATGATGAAGGAGGCGATGCCCGACCTGCGCGAAACGCCTGAGGTGCTGTCGTTTATCACCCGCTGGACCGAGTATGGTTTCGGCTCGGTGCTGATCTTCCTTGCCATAGGAACGGTTTTGACACTCGTCCTTCAGTCGTCGAGTGCTACAATGGCCCTGACACTCATAATGCTTAGTATGGGTTGGATTCCCTTCCAGATGGCTGCGGCAATGGTGCTGGGTGAGAATATCGGAACGACCATCACGGCCAACCTCGCCGCTGTGGTCGGCACACCCAATGCCCGCCGTGCAGCTCTGGCACATACGGTCTTCAACCTCTTCGGAGTGTGCTGGGCACTGATCTTCTTCACCCCGTTCCTTAAGCTCGTGGGCTTGATTATCGAGGCCTTTGGTCTGCCTAACCCCCTGACGGTCGATTACAGCGCTGCAAACCTTAGCGAGGCTGACTCTACGGCCGTACTCTACGGAACTTCTATGCTTCACACTCTTTTCAACACCATCAACACCGTCTTGCTGTGCGGATTTACCTCTGCCATTGCTAAACTCGTAACAAGCATAATTAAGGACAAGCCTCGGGCTGAGCAGGGTAAGGAGTCTAAGGTTAAGCTCAAGTTCATCGACGCTGGTCCTATCGGAACTGCCGAGCTGGCTTTCGGTCAGGCATCCAACGAGATTGTCCACTTCGCCGAGATTTCGCGTCGCGGCCTTGCTTATGCCAAGCAGGCTATCCACGCCACTTCGGAGGAGGAGTTTGAGATCTATCGCAACAAATTGGTCAAGTACGAGGAGATTGCCGACAATATCGAGTACGAAATCGCCTCATTCCTGAACGCCCTGCCGAAGGAGAATCTGAGCGATAGTTCGATGCGTGAGTTTAAGTCAATGTTTAAGATTATTAATGAGTTGGAGAGCTTGGGCGACTCTGGCGAGGCTATCAGCCGCATCCTCACGCGCCGCAACTCTCACGGCAAACGCTTCACGGAGCGCAATCTCGAAAATATCGATCAGATGCTCTCACTTTTAGATCGCGCCTACGGTGTTATGATTGCCAACTTAGGCCGTGGCCACATCACGCAGCAGACGCTTCAGGCTGCCATCGATTGCGAGGTGGAGATCAACGAGTTGCGTAACACGCTGCGCGAGGAGGAGCTCACCCACATCGAACAGGATGGTTCAATCTACCACAGTAGCGTTTATTATCTCGACATTGTCTCAGAAATCGAGCGAATGGGCGATTTTGTGATCAATATTTCACAGGCTATCACCGTAAAAGCGTAAGCGCTCGAAAAACTCTTTGCAATAAATGTTTTTTTTGACCACTCCGTCTTCGGGCAGAGTGGTCATATTTTTGCTAAAAAATATCCCTATCGGAATAGTGTCGTGTAACGATTGTTTGGGTGTTAAAATTTTAACACAAAAAAAGTGTGAAAACTTGCCGAAAATTTGTAACTTTGCCAAGATTTCACGGAAACTAATTCCGGGCAACTCTGCTCGGAGCGAAAAACGAAATATTTGAAAACATCAAAATAAACAAAATTGCGTTAATTATGTCAGAGAAGAAATTTATCACTTGTGATGGTAACTACGCAGCAGCTCACATCGCCTACAAATTCTCAGAGGTGGCTGCCATCTATCCCATCACCCCTTCATCGACTATGGCCGAGTACGTTGACGAGTGGGCCGCTCAGGGTATGAAGAATATGTTCGGCGAGACCGTTAAGGTTGTCGAGATGCAGTCAGAGGCTGGTGCCGCAGGTGCTGTTCACGGCTCATTGCAGAGCGGTGCATTGACCACTACCTTCACCGCATCGCAGGGTTTGCTGCTTATGATCCCCAATATGTACAAGATTGCTGGTGAGTTGCTCCCCGGCGTATTCCACGTATCGGCTCGCGCTCTGGCAGCTCAGTCGCTCTCAATCTTTGGCGATCATCAGGACGTTATGGCAACTCGCCAGACCGGTTTTGCTATGTTGGCTACCTCGTCAGTTCAGGAGGTTATGGACCTTGCAGGTGTTGCTCACATCGTAGCACTCAAGGCTCGTATCCCCTTCCTGCACTTCTTTGATGGCTTCCGTACCTCACACGAGATTCAGAAGATCGAGGTTATCGACGATGCATCACTCACCGCAATGCTCGACCGCGACGCTCTGAAGGCATTCCGTGCTGCAGCGTTGAATCCTAACCACCCTGTAACCCGTGGTACTGCACAGAACCCCGATATCTATTTCCAGACTCGTGAGGCTTCTAACAAGTTCTACAACGCTGTTCCCGATATGGTTGCCGAGACTATGGAGAAGATTTCTCAGATCACGGGCCGTTGCTATAAGCCCTTCACCTATTACGGAGCGGAGGATGCCGAGAACATCATCGTAGCTATGGGCTCAGTTACCGAGACCATCAAGGAGACTATCGACTACTTGGCAACGCAGGGAAAGAAGGTTGGTCTTATCACCGTACACCTCTACCGTCCCTTCTCAGAGAAGTACTTCTTCAACGTAGTTCCCGCATCGGTTAAGCGCGTTTGCGTTCTTGATCGCACCAAGGAGCCCGGCTCAAACGGCGAGCCTTTGTACCTCGACGTAAAGGATATGTTCTTCGGCAAGGAGAATCAGCCTATGGTTATCGGTGGTCGTTATGGTCTCTCTTCAAAGGATACCACCCCCGCTCAGATTATGGCCGTTGTGGAGAACCTCTTCGCTGCAGAGCCTAAGAACCACTTCACGGTAGGTATCAACGACGACGTAACGGGCCTTTCACTCCCCGTAGGCGAGGAGATCGCTCTTGCAAAGGAGGGTACTTTCGAGGCTCTGTTCTTCGGTCTGGGTGCTGACGGTACGGTAGGTGCTAACAAGAACTCAATCAAGATTATCGGTGGTACGACCGATAAGTATTGCCAGGCATACTTCTCTTACGACTCAAAGAAGTCGGGTGGTTACACCTCATCACACTTGCGTTTCGGTGACTCTCCGATCCGCACTCCGTTCCTTGTGACTACTCCCGATTTCGTGGCTTGCCACGTTCCCTCGTATGTAGATAAGTACGACGTGCTGAAGGGCCTGAAGAAGGGTGGCTCGTTCCTGCTGAACTCTGTTCACGATGCAGCTACGACGTGCGCTACTCTGCCCGATCATATG
>JAFOEH010000014.1 GCA_017380275.1 Alistipes sp. | reverse complement strand
GGTGCCAATGAGGTGGCGGTGGCTGCGTTCCTTGCAGGAAAGTGCCGTTTTACCGATATTACGGCCTCGATTGAGTATGCCCTGCAGAAGGCTAAGTTTGTGCAGCAACCGACGTTGGCCGATTATGAGGCATCGAATGAGGAGTCGCGTGCGTTGGCGGCGGAGTTTCTTAAGTTGAAGTAAATGAAATAGTTAAATAAACAATGGAAGTATTAATCAAGATTATTCAGTTCTTTATGAGTCTGTCGCTGCTGGTGGCGATTCACGAGTTTGGACACTTTATTGTGGCGCGAATGTTTAAGATTCGCGTTGAGAAATTTTACATATTCTTCGATCCCTGGTTCTCGCTCTTCAAGTTCAAGCGTGGCGACACGGAGTATGGTATGGGTTGGGTGCCCCTGGGCGGATATGTGAAGATTGCGGGTATGATCGACGAGAGTATGGATCTCGAGCAGATGAAGGCCCCCGTGCAGCCCTGGGAGTTCCGCGCCAAGCCTGCGTGGCAGCGTTTCTGCGTGATGGTGGCGGGTGTTGTGATGAATGTGCTGCTGGCGATTCTGATCTACTCGGGTGTGCGTTATGTATGGGGCGAGTCTTATATGGCCAATGCCGACGCGAAGTGGGGATATGAGTTCAATGAGGCGGCAGAGCGTATGGGCTTCCGCGATGGAGATAAGGTGCTCTCGGTCGATGGCGAAGAGCTGGATGCTGTGGGCGACCTGCGCTCGATGTTGCTGCTTACGGAGGGCGATCGAGAGGTTGTTGTGGTGCGCGGTGGAGAGCAGATGACGCTTAACATCCCGTTTGACGAGATGCTGGCGATGCGTCGCAACCGCGAGTATGAAGATCTTTATACGTTGCGAGTGCCTTTTATCATCGATTCGATAGCTTCGGAGTCGGCTGCGGCGGCTGGCCTAAGAGTGGGCGACGAGGTTGTGGCCTGCAATGAGCACGAGAATGTGAGCGCAACGACGATGACAACATCGTTGCTGAAGCAGTATAGTGGCGATACGGTTACGCTGCGCGTATTGCGTGCGGGTGCAGAGCAGGAGTTGCAAGTGCCCGTTGATGAGAATGGTAAGATTGGTGTGATGATGAAGGCCGATATGTTCCAGCCCCGTACGCGTGAGTTTACGCTTCTGCAGGCGATACCTGCGGGCGTATCATTGGCAGGTGAGACCATTGCCGACTATTGGGAGCAGTTGAAGCTGATCTTCCAGCCCAAGACAAAGATGTATGAGGAGCTGGGTGGTTTTATCTCAATCGGAAAGATCTTCCCCTCGGAGTGGAATTGGTTGCAGTTCTGGACAATGACGGCATTCCTGTCGATTATTCTGGCGGTGATGAACATCCTGCCTATCCCTGGTTTGGATGGTGGCCACGCGCTGTTTACGCTGTGGGAGATCATAACTGGTCGAAAGGCGAGCGATAAGTTCCTCGAAGTGATGCAGTATATCGGTCTTGCGATTCTGTTTGTGCTGTTGGTTTATGCCAACGGAAACGATATTTACCGTCTGTTTGTAGGCTAATATGGCAAAGACGAAGAGGGCATATTTCTGCCGCGAGTGCGGTTTTGAGGCTCCGAAATGGTTGGGGCGCTGTCCGTCGTGTGGCGAGTGGAACACCTTCACCGAGGAGGTCATCGCTAAGGCCACAACTTCGTCGAAGGGCGTAGCGGTGGCTGCGCAGCACACTCCGCCACAGCGCGTGAGCGAGATTGAGCGGCAGACGCATCAGCGATTGGATCTGCGCAATACGGAGGTAAACCGTGTGCTTGGTGGCGGATTGGTGCCGGGATCGCTGGTGCTGTTGGGGGGTGAGCCGGGAATCGGAAAATCGACCCTGAGCCTGCAGCTGGCGCTGACCGACCATTCGCTGCGTACGCTCTACGTATCGGGCGAGGAGTCGGCCGAGCAGATCGGTATGCGAGCCGAGCGATTGGGAATCGGTAATGAGGAGTGTTACATCTATTCGGAGACACTGCTCGAAAATATACTGACTCAGATCGAGTCGCACAAGCCCGATGTGGTGGTGATCGACTCGATACAGACCATCTTTACGGAGACGATCGACTCATCGGCGGGAAGCGTGTCGCAGATACGCGAATGCGCGGCGACACTGCTGAAGTATGCCAAGACGACGGGTACGTCGATATTTATCATTGGCCACATTACGAAGGATGGTACCATTGCGGGCCCGAAGATTCTGGAACATATCGTCGATGTAGTGCTGCAGTTTGAGGGTGACGGGAATAACATATATCGCATCCTGCGCGGAATAAAAAATAGATTTGGAGCGACGTTCGAGATTGGTGTGTTCGAGATGCTGGAGAGCGGACTTAGGGCCGTAGAGAATCCGTCGGAGATACTGCTCTCGCACTACGATGAGCCGCTGAGCGGAATTGCGGTGGGTGCGTCGGTGGATGGAATACGTCCCTATCTGATTGAGGTTCAGGCATTGGTGTCGTCGGCTGCGTATGGTACGCCACAGCGAAATGCTACGGGATATGATCCGCGTCGTATGGGTATGTTGCTTGCCGTGCTGGAGAAGCGCGTGGGGATGAAGATGTTCCAGAAGGATGTCTTCCTGAACTTTGCGGGTGGCTTCCGCGTGGCCGATCCGGGATTGGATTTGGCTATCGTGGCGGCGGTGATCTCGTCATACTACGATAGGCCGGTGGCAGATGGGGTTTGCTGTGCTGGCGAGGTGGGACTCTCTGGCGAGGTGCGCCCTGCACCCCGTACGGAGCAGCGAGTGAGCGAGGCTGCGAGATTGGGATTTCGACGTATCGTGGTGTCGGGATTTCTGCGTAAGGGAGTGAAGATGCCAAAGGGAATAGAGGTCGTATATATAAATAATATAGGCGAGTTGCCGCGTGCACTATTCTGCGAGGAGATATAGAGCGGAGAGTGGTACGAGAATTGTAAAAGGTTGTCCGATATAGACAACCTTTTTTTATGACTTTACAGGAATTTCAGGCGCTGACGGCGCGTAACAGATTGACTCTGATTGATTTTTATGCCACTTGGTGCGGGCCTTGCCGTGCGGTGCACCCCGTGTTGGATGTGGTTGAGGAGCGGATGCACGAGATTGTCGATGTGGTTCGACTGGATGTGGATCGGTTTGAGAATTCCGACCTGGTTAATCACTTCCGCATTATGTCGGTGCCGACGCTTATGCTCTTTCATCACGACCACCTGCTATGGCGAAATAGCGGGGTGGTGAGTTTTGATGCACTGAGCGAGGTGTTACGACGTTTCGATCGCGTTGAGAGCTACTGAAGAAGATCCATACGCCACGCCATCTCCTCCTTGACGTAACTTGCTGAGATTGTGTCGTCGAGGTCGTTTATCGCCTGCTCGACAGCGAGTCGGGCTTCAGGGTTATGCTCGTAAGCAGCGGCTAAAACAGCCACGGCGGCTTGGGCTATGATGCGTGAGGTGTGAAAACGATCGATGGCCTCGATGGTCTGCGCAACAACGGCCACTTCGCGGCCAAATGCTGTGGCGGCGGCACTACGAAGAGCGGCGTAGGCGAGAAACTCGTTATCGGACGAGATCCACTCTGTAAAAATCGCGGGAAGGGCATCGGCATAACGCAGTAGGGCGAAGGCCATCTCTTCGGCAACCTCGGAGTTGATAATGCCCTCGGCCCACTCGTTGAGCGAGTCGGGTGCAAGGAGTGCAGGGTCGGCTATATGTAGGGCTGCCAGGCGTAGCTCGCGCACCTGCTGCTTGTAGAGGTAGAGGGCCAGTTGATGGTTGTGCTCCTCGGCTTGGGCGATTGAGCGGATGGTGGGAAGGCTGACACCATAGTTTAGACCATAGTCGGCACCGTAGTAGCGCATAGCGTCGGCTACGGCTCCGTTCATCTGCTTGCGCATAGCGCCCAGCAGCGTGATCATTCGTTGGGTATTATCTGTTGCCATAATATTTTATAAAAATAGGCTGTCCGCCTTGGGACAGCCTTTGTCGGTTAGAAGTAACTATCGTTTTACAACCGTGTTGGCGATATATGCCGTGCGTCCGAACTCAAATATGGGGAGTGTCGTAGTGCCTACAACAGCATCACCCACGCTGATCGAGCAGGTGGCGTTGTCGGCAAGACGCACCATAAGGGCCGTTTTGTCGCGCGAGTCAACCTCGGTAATGTCGTTGAGCTTGGGGGCGCGGCCCGAGGGGTTGATGATGAGTTTCACGGCATCACCCTCTTCGGCACTATCGGCCAGAAGGCCTTTCGAAGAAGAGAGTTTGGCGATGGTGTATGACGACTCAGTGCCGTTGAGGGGCACGACGATACGTTTGGTCGTAGTGGTGGTGATCTTCTTGCCGAGGAAGAGCTCCAGGTAGGCCTGCTCGCGGGTATCCAGAGCCTCCAGGGCATCCTTCAGACCTGCGCCGAAGACATTCTCGCCAGCATCACCCGTAATCAAGTCCATGCGCTTCTTGCGGATGGTGAAGATGCTCTGCGCAGCCTGTGCTGCGGCGTCCTCGATGGTGAGGGGCGATGTGCTCATACGATCGGGCAATACCTTTGCGAACTCTGCTATGCCGCCAAGATGTGATTGCGTTGTGATGGTCGATGCATCCAGCTCTGAGGCAGGAGCGAGAATTCCGTCACACTGAAGTACTGATATGCGGGCATCCTTAATTGTGAATGTGGTCTTCTCGACAAGTGAGCCACGAACGTCAAGATACTTCTGTGCATAGCGGGCGTAGGGGCCGACGATGGTCTGCTCGCTCTCAATCGTGAGATCGACAACAATGGTGGTCGAAGGATCGGCAACGGCAACGGCGCCATTGGCATCGATGTAGGGACCGATAACCGAGCGGTAGAGGTTATTCTGTGCTGACGCTGCGGTGCAGAGCAGTGTGGCAAGCGTCAAAAATGATAAAAATCGTTTCATAGTCGAAAAATTTTATACTGTATATTTAGCAAAAATACTCTATTTGCGTGTAAAAATCAAAATTTCAGATAAAAATCGCGTGTCAGGCTGCGATATTCCTCGCTGTAACACTGCGGACCGCCATCCTCGATGATGAGTTTTTCTGTCGCTACGTTCGAGGTTGTAGGGTCGGATGAGAACTCTGCCATTATGCGTTTGGCCCCGCTTGTTGGGGTGCTCCATACTTCGCAACACCTTTTTATAAATAGTTTGCCGCGAGCAGCCGAGCGAAAACGCTCCATCTCGGGGGGAGGCAGAATCAGCGCAAAATGGCCCTCGGGCGATAGCAATCGGCATACGCCACGGGTTAAATCGTCGAACGATAGGGTGTCAGTGTGGCGAGCTATAGAGCGAGCCGCATCGGGCGAGCGGAGCGACGAGACGAAGTAGGGAGGATTGGAGATAATGGTATCGAAAT
>JAFOEH010000087.1 GCA_017380275.1 Alistipes sp. | reverse complement strand
GCTCTGGCCCTCGGAGGCGACTACGGCATCGCGCGTGCAGTCATACACGACGTGGCCGTCGGCATCGATCACGCCAAAGGCGTTGTTGTAGGTCCAGAAGGCGTGGTGGGGAATCGCGGGGTTGAAGATGTCGCGGCTGAAGATGTTGTCGTCATCCTGCAATCCCATCTGCGACAGCAGCGTAGCCTCCAGGTCGGCCTGCGAGCAGTAGGTCTCGACCGTCTGCGCTCCGTTTTTCAGCGCACCACCCGTCCAAATCATAGGGATGCGTTGGCGCTCGAGTGAGCCCGTAGTGAGCGTCTCGGGGTAGGGCATACCGTGATCGGCAATCAGGATAACGAGCATATCATCCCACGCGGGTGACTCTCGCCAGCGGTCGATCATCGCGCCGACGCAGTGGTCGGTGTAGGCAACCGAGTTGAGTATCTTATTCTCGAAAGCCTGGTAGGGCACATCGAAAGGCTCGTGCGAGCTGAGCGTAAGCAGTGTGGCAAAGAAGGGCTTATCCTCGGCCGAGAGACGCAGCACCTCGTCGGCGAAGTAGGGGCAGACAACATCGTCTGCATAGCCCCACTTGTTGGTCGGAGCATCGAAGTGCATCTGGGCCTTGTCGGTGATCTGTTCCACGCCCGTGCCGTAGAGGTAGGAGATGGTGTTTGTAAAGTTGGCATCGCCTCCATACATAAAACTCGTTGCGTAACCTTCGCTCTGAAGTGAGCGAGCTATCGAAGGAAGGGTGTGGGCCTTCTGCGGGTATTTCATCACCGAGACGACGGGGTGGGCTGGGTAGCCACTCATTACGGCCACCGTGCCACGATCGGTGCGGTAGGAGTTGGCAAACATATTCTCAAACCAGAGGCCTTCGCTCTTTATGCGTTGCAGGTTGGGAGCTACGGCCTTGCCTTCGACAACCTCATCCACAACCGTACGGCCCAGACTCTCCAGCATTATCAGCACGACGTTCGGACGATCGGTCTTGAGCAATGGTTCGCTCTGCGAGGGGCTGTCGGACGTGAGCGAAGAGAAGATCTCGGCGCACTCCTCATCCGTAAAATAACGGTAGTCGTCAGCCTTAAGCTCGGAGCGGGCGGCAGACGAAAGGAATGAGAAGATGGGGTTGGTGGCGGCCTGATTCAGGAACATATTGTCGCTGAAATAGACCTTACTCACGTTGGCAGGTGCTGTATCCACACCGCCACGAATGGCTAAGAATAGCAGTCCGCCCGTCAGCAGTAGCGCGAGCGTAGAGCCGATACGGCCCTTGAGGCCCTGCTTGACTTGACGGTAGATCTTTATTATGGGACACCAGGCGGCGTAGAGCAGCGCGGCATAGAGTACAAAGAGTAGCGTTGTGGGCCATACATCTCCCCACACGAGGCTGGCGGCAGCCTCCTTCGGGGTGGCCAGATAGGGCAGGATAGTGCTGTCGAGACGGAAGTCCCAGTGACGGAAGAGTCCCATATCGACCGCTACGAGCAGCGACAGGAGGATGGCCATCACACCAAAATAGCTCCTCATCATCCGCCTTATCACCTGCTCCGAGAGGGGTAGCCACACCGCTATGAGCATCACCAGCCACGGCAGAGTCGTGACGTAAGCCGCGACGGTGGAGTCGAGCAGGAGGCCGTTAGTGACGACACCCCACAGCTCCGAGGCCGATGCGTCGGCCGCACGCTCGGCGTACCACGCCAAAAAGAGCGGCTTCTGCAGTGCCATAAGCACTACGGACGAAAGGTAGAGGGTGGCCGTTAGGAGTATCTTGCGTAACATTTTTTTACTTTGTAAAAACTTTCGCACAAAGATACAACTTTCTCGCAATAAACGTGAGAGCTGCGGAAAAAATCCCGCAGCTCTCTCGCGTAAGCCCGCGAAGGGGCTAAGTATTCCGCAAGGATTAGTAGGTCATTGTAACCTCCATCTCCTTAGCCTGGTCGATCATCTTCTGCAACTCCGACTCGCTCGGAACGCGGTTTACGAGATTCTTCTCGGCGTTAACCTCCTCCATCTTCTTCTGGAGATTGGCAGCTACGCGGTGGCGGAACTCCTTAACGGTGTCAACGCCAGCAGCCTCCAGCAACTCAGCGAACTGGGGGCCTACGCCCTTGATGCGGAACAGGTCGGCGTGGTTGGTCCAGCGAAGGATCAACTTCTCGCTGATCTCGGTCTTCTCGGCCATCTCCTTGCGTCCCTTGGCCGATGCACACGCTGCGAGCAGATCCTCGGGAGTCTTTACGCCGGCAGCCTCCAATTTAGCAGCATAAGCCTCGCCTATGCCCTCGATGTCGATAATTTTGTATGCCATATTCTTAACAATTAAGTGGTTTATAATCTGTATCAATCCCAAATATAGATATTTTTTAGATAAAATCCCATTTTTTTGGCCGTAAAATAATCTATTTCATCGGTGGCTTGTCGTTTCGGGCATTATTATTAACTTTGTGGGCGTAAAGTAAAAGCTATGGAACGACATATCGATATCAACTCATTCGACTATCCGCTGCCCGACGAGCGCATTGCCAAATTCCCGCTTGAGAATCGCAGCGATTCGAAGTTGCTCATCTATCGCAACGGCGCCATTTCGCAGAGCCGTTTCGGATCGCTGGCCGACCATCTGCCCGAGCGTTCGCTCTTGGTCTTCAACAATACGAAGGTCATTCGTGCACGCGTGATAATGCACAAGGAGTCGGGGGCCCGTATCGAGGTCTTCTGCCTTGAGCCTCACAGCCCAGCCGACTACGAGCGTGCCTTCGCCGTTAAGGGCGAGTGCGAGTGGAGCTGCATTGTTGGTAATCTGAAGAAGTGGAAATCGGGTTACATCTACATCGATTTCGATTATGAGGGTAGCGCCTATCGCCTCCGTGCCGAGATTAGCGAGCGCGGCGAGAGGGAACACATCGTCCGCTTTGAGTGGGATGCCGACCTTACTTTCGGCCAGCTGCTCGAACACCTGGGCCGTATCCCTATTCCGCCATACCTTAACCGCGAGAGCGAGCAGATTGACCTTACGCGCTATCAGACCGTCTATTCGAAGTTTGAAGGCTCGGTGGCAGCTCCTACGGCGGGCCTGCACTTTACCGACGAGCTTATCTCCGATATGCGTGATAAAGGCTTTGGCTTTGAGGAGGTTACCCTTCACGTTGGCGCGGGTACGTTCCTGCCTGTGAAGAGTGATAATGCCGCCGAACATCCGATGCATACCGAGCATTTCGAGGTGCGCCTCTCGACGCTCGAGAATCTGCTTTCGCACATCGGCAATATCACCGCTGTGGGTACAACTTCGGTGCGTACACTCGAGTCGTTACCCGTCTTGGCGTGGCGTGTGCGTCAAGGAGGCGATGCGGCCGAGGATCGCGTGATTGGACAGTGGGAGAGCTACGACCTGCCCGAAGATTATACGGGGCGTGAGGTGCTGGAGGATTTGATTGGATATATGCGAGCGAAGGGTTTGGAGCGACTGAAGGCCGCGACACAGATTATGATCACGCCGCTCGGATTCCGTTTCCGCATCGTGAGCCGCATCATCACCAACTTCCACCAGCCCAAATCGACGCTGTTACTCTTGGTGTCGGCCTATATTGGCGAGCAGAATTGGCGAGGAATGTATGATTATGCGTTGGAGCACGATTTTCGATTCCTCTCTTATGGAGATTCTTCGTTGCTGATCTGCGACAAATAAAAAAGGCTGCGTCAAGCAGCCTTTTCTATTATTTCACATAGATGATATTAGACACCGACCTCTCGCCTTTGTGGTCGAAGAGTTTGTTGTCGCAGGGGTAGTTCACAACGCCATCGTCAGCTGCGCCCTTGATCCATAGCGTGGTTGAGCCTCCGCCGTCGAGGTTGAGTGCATCCTCTGCACCCAATACGCGTACCAGGTAGGCCAACTCCGGAATACTCATTCCTGCGGCATTGCCCTCCGAACGACCATCGACCGTCAGCAGCACTACCGTGCCGTCGGCCTTGGTGAAGATCGCACTGCGGGGGTGGCGCGTGGTAATGAAATCCTCGCGGCAGCTGCTCCAGTCGCTCTGCTCGCCATCCTCCATCAGCATCGGGCCCGATGCCAGGACAGTGCCCTTACGCTGGGTGTAGCCCTGCTCGATCTCGCGACTCCAAGCGATAAGCTCGACCTTGCCCCTCTTCTCGCGCACGGCTCCCGTCACGCGGGTTTTGAACTCGCTCTCCGTAGTGGAGTCTATAACCTTGTCATCGACCTTATAGAAGCATACTGAGTTACCCTCGGTCATATTGT
>JAFOEH010000086.1 GCA_017380275.1 Alistipes sp. | reverse complement strand
GGTACATCCAAGCGCCGCGAGGATCAGCTCTTTGGTCGCACATCGCAGAATAAGGTCGTTGTCTTCGATCGTGGCGATCACAAGGTAGGCGATTACGTTCGTTGCCGCATTACCGACTGCTCGTCAGCTACGCTCTTTGGCGAGGAGATCAAGGCGTAGATATGCGAAAAGAGGCAAATTATGCAATAATTAATATCAAATTCTATATTTTTATCGGAGATCACACACATCTCCGATATTTTTTTATATACCTTTGCGATTGGTACTATTATTGTATAACGCTGCAAAAAATTCAGACAATGCAAAGAATCTTGACTTTTACAATTATCCTATGCTCGCTACTGCAAACAACTTTTGCCCAGCATCAGGACACTCTGCAAGAGCCCCATCGCACACTCCCTATCGACGAAGTGGAGATCCGTGCCGACAGAATTCGAGGTGATAGGCGTGTAACACCTCTCACCGTATCTATTCTCGACCGCCAGACGATTGATTACGAGAGCCGTCCGTCATTACTCCCGACTCTCTCGGAGCAAGTTCCCGGACTCTTTATCACCTCTCGTGGCGTGATGGGCTACGGCGTTAGCACAGGCTCTTCGGGCGGAATCTCCATCCGTGGCATCGGCGGCTCGCCCACCACGGGCGTAATGGTGCTAATCGACGGCCACCCCCAATATATGGGCCTTATGGGCCACCCCATTGCCGACGTTCTGCAGTCATCGATTGCCGAGCGTGTCGAGGTTGTGCGTGGTCCCGCCTCGACGCTCTATGGCTCGAATGCTATGGGCGGTGTAGTTAATATCATCACTCGCAAGATGGAACGCGATGGATCGGAGAACGACATCCGCGTCGGCTACGGCTCCTACAACACCTTCGAGAGCGAGCTCTCAAGCCGCCACCGCAAAGGGCGCTTCTCGGCCACCGTCACGGGCAATTACAACCGTTCGGACGGCCATCGCCTCAATATGGATTTTGAGCAGTACGGTGGCTCGGCCCGCGCAGGTGTGAAGATTGCCGATGAGTGGGAACTTTCTGCCCACGGCAACATCACCCACTTCAACGCCTCCAACCCCGGCACCGTTGTTGCCCCCATCATCGACAACGACTCGCGCATCACTCGCATAGCAAGCTCTGTAGCGCTTAACTACGACTTCGATGTTGCCTCTGGTGCGCTGAGCCTATTCTATAATTGGGGCGAGCACAAAATCAACGATGGCTACTCCGAGGGAGGCTCACCGCTCGACTATCGCTTCCGCTCAACGGATAATATGGCGGGCGTGGCGTGGTATCAGAGCGCGCATTTTTTCAACGGCAACACCACAACCGTAGGTATTGATTATCAACTCTATGGAGGCCGTGCCGCAAACCGTTTTATCGACCAAAGTCCAGACAAGGAGATAGCCAACGAGCGTATGCACAACATCGCCGCCTACATCGACTTCCGTCAGAGCCTCACGCGCTGGTTGACGCTCGATGCAGGCCTGCGCCTTGACCAAAATCCCGACATCGGCCACGAGTGGGTTCCTAAAGGCGGTCTCTCTGTTCAGTTGCCACGCAACGCTCAGCTCAAGACTGTCGTAGCCAAAGGCTTCCGCTTTCCCACCATACGCGAGATGTATATGTTCCCGCCACAGAACGCCGACCTGAAGCCCGAGAAACTATGGAGCTACGAACTATCATTCGAGCAGCGCGTACGCAGTGTAACCTACGGCGCAAACATCTTCTTCATCGATGGCGAAAATATGATCCGCACCCTGCCTGTCGATGGCCGCCCCAAGAATGTCAATACAGGCCGCATCGAGAACTTAGGCATCGAGGCCAACCTCACATGGCAGCTCTCGCCGCACCTTTCGTTTGCGTCAAATTACAGCTTCCTACGGATGAAATATCCCGTCATTGCAGCCCCCAAGCATAAGTTCCACGCCTCGATCAACTACACTCGAAGTCGCTGGAGCATAGGCACTTCACTGCAGGCCATCGGCGGCCTTTTCACGCAGACAGATCCCCGCACGACATCCGATTTCGTGCTCTGGAACTGCAACTTGCAGTACCGTCCCACCAATCGC
>JAFOEH010000085.1 GCA_017380275.1 Alistipes sp. | reverse complement strand
AGTACAACGATATGGAGGGTATCGCTATCGAGGATGCTCGTGAGGATATCGCTGGTCGTATCAACGCTAACTTCAAGGCTTTGGAGGGTTGGTTGGATATCGCTGTAAAGGCTGACTACCGTCGTGCAAAGCGTAACAACAACGCCCCCAACTTCGCTCAGGCAGTTCGTAACAACCCCACCCGTTCGGCTTACGATCCCAACTCAGAGTCAGGCTACAATGTATGGCTCGCTGAGTCTTTGGAGTACAACACCATCGCTGATGTTAAGCTCCAGGACAAGGAGGGTCTTGACCAGTGGTTCAAGCCCGAGGTTTCAGCTAAGTTGAACATCCTCCCCGTTGAGGGTCTTTCATTCACCCAGACTATGGGTTATGAGCTCCGTCAGTATGAGGCACACGAGTATCGTTACAGCGCTCACCGTACCGAGGTTGAGAACAACCGTAAGGGTACTGCTTACCTCGGCTACTCTAAGACTGAGAACATCAACTCTGAGGGTTACTTCTCTTACATCAAGTCTTTCAACAACCACAACATCAACGCTACCGCTGGTTACTCATACTATGAGCGCAACGGCGAGAGCTTCAATATGACCAACTACAACTTCCCCGTTGAGGGTATCCGTATGTGGGATATCGGTACTGGTTCATACCTGAAGCTCGGTCAGGGCGAGATGAGCTCAAGCAAGGACGTAACACAGAAGCTCTTCTCTTACTTCGCTCGTGTTAACTACGACTACGAAGGCCGTTACATCCTTTCAGCATCTATCCGCCGCGAGTCTTCTTCTAAGTTTGCTCGCAACAACCGTTGGGGTACCTTCTACTCAATCTCTGGTGGTTGGCGTATCTCTGACGAGGCATTTATGGAGAACGCTGAGTGGGTTAGCGACTTGAAGCTCCGTGCAGCTTACGGTGTAACCGGTAACTCTGACTTCTCTACCTCATACGCTGCTATGTCATACGGTTCGGATGGTTACTACCAGATGCCTAACACCGGTGACTACGCTATCGTTTACGGTCCCGCCGTTACGCTGAACCCCGACCTTAAGTGGGAGGAGCAGCACGGTTTGAACTTCGGTTTGGACTTCTCATTGTTCGACAACCGTCTCTATGGTAAGTTCGACTGGTATAGCCGTAAGGTTAAGGATATGCTCTACTCAGTACGCGTTCCCCAGCCTCCCTTCGCACTGGAGACCCAGATGCAGAACGTAGGTTCAATGCGTAATATGGGTTGGGAGTTCGAGATCGGTGCCGACATCGTTCGCAACAACGACTGGAACTACTCAACGAAGTTCATCTTCAGCCACGACCGTACCGAGGTGCTTGACCTCTATGGTTCATCATCATACTTCGAGTATGCAGGCTTCCCCTCACCGGGTACTCCGGGTAACGCAATCCGTATGCAGGAGGGTACCGTATTCGGTCAGTTCTATATGCGTCGTTGCGTAGGTATCGACGAGGAGACTGGTGACTTCCTGATTCTGAACAAGAACGGTGAGGTTGTACAGGGCCAGAAGTCAACCAACGATGACAAGCAGTACACCGGTAACTTCGTACCGAAGGTAATGGCATCTTGGAGCCACAACCTCTCTTGGAAGAACTGGGACTTCTCAATGGATATCCGTAGCTGGATCGACTTCGATGTTTACAACACTTTGGATATGTACTTCGGTCTGCAGAAGCAGAACAACATCAACCTCTTGAAGAGCGCTTACACCAAGAATGCTAAGATTACTCAGGAGAAGCAGCTTTCTGACTACTTCCTCGAGGATGGTTCATTCCTTAAGATCGACGCTATCAACATCGGTTACACTCTGCCTTTGAAGGATAAGACCAACGGCTTCATCCAGAACCTCCGCATTTACGCTAACATCAACAACGTATGCACCATCACCGGCTATGACGGTATGGATCCCGAGGTTGACGTAATGGGCGTTGAAGGTGGTATCGAGTGGTGGGATGGTTTCTACCCCCGTACTCGCACCTACACCCTGGGTGTTCAGCTCACTTTCTAATTTAAGAAGAGGTAAAATATAACAGACGAATAAAAAATGAAAAATATAAAGAATTTTTTGAAGGCATCTGTGCTTGCGGCCGTAGCTGTATTGAGCATCGGATGTAACACCGACCCCGAGTACTACTCGACGGTTGCTCCCGAGATCTTCTTTACCTCTCAGGAGACAGTATGGCAGCGCTATATGCGCCCCTTCACCCACTGGAAGTGGCACATTGGTACTGATACCCACCGTAAGGATATCCAGACCATCACCACCGATGAGATCACTATCCCCACTAAGGGTTCTGACTGGTACGATGGCGGTGCTTACCAGAATTTGCACCACCACATCTTCCCCGTTACCGATGGTGTTTACCACTCTAACTTCTACGGTGTAGGTATGGGTGTTGCGTTGGCTTACGACGCAATCAACGACCTTGAGTACTACGTAGATTGGGAGAAGGTAGGTATGACCGAGACCGATAAGGAGTTGATGATTGCTCAGCTCAACATCATCATCGCTAACCTTATGAAGGACGGTTTGGATTTCTTCGGCGGTATGCCTCTCTACGAGCGTGGCGAGACCGAGATCAAGGCTCGTGCTACCGACGTTGAGACCTTCGAGTGGATCGAGAAGTTGATCCTCGACAACATCAACAAGATTCCCGTAAAGCAGCAGCTCGGCGGTGAGGAGACCACCTACATCTACCGTGCATTTGCAGCAGCTCAGTTGGCACAGCTCTACTTCAACGCAGAGCCTTACACCAGCGGTGCAAAGTCGATGTACGCAGAGTGTGCAAAGATTTGCGAGGATATCATCAATGGCGTTTACGGTCCTTACGCACTTGGCGAGAACTGGAACGATGTATTTAAGTATGGTAACGAGTACTGCCCCGAGATCATCTACGGTATTCCTTCAGATGCTACTTACTCAGGTGCTAACACCTCTATCTGGCAGCGTTGGTTCCACTACAACACCAAGCAGTACTTCGGTGGTGCTCCCTACGGTGACTGGAACGGTTTCGCTATCCAGCCTTCATTCTCACCCACCGGTGAGCTTTACACCACCAAGCTCGGTCGTCCTATGTCTAAGTTCCACGACACCGACCTCCGTAAGCAGCCCTACAAGTACGAGGGTAATGGTGAGTACACCGGTTTGTTCTTGATGGGCTACCAGGTTAACCCCTCTTCTCACAACGATGGTACTTGGGTATCAACCGGTGCTCGTGAGTATCAGGGTCTGGGCCGCGCAACTATCGAGAATGGCGAGATCGTAATCCACAAGGATGAGCCTAAGATTATCTACCTGAACGACGCTGTTGCTCGTTTCGGTTTGGGTAATATGGGTGACAACGATCCTGCACACCAGGCACTTCGCGTATATGACTGGACTGAGGACGGTACTCCTATCGGTCGTAAGAACGTAGGTACCGATGAGGATCCCGAGTACGAGTACTTCGTAATCGACCGTAAGGATCTGGGCCACTTGCGCTCAACCGTCGCTGATGGTGAGGAGTCAACTGGTGTTCGTCTGATGAAGCTCAATCCTCCCGTAGATAAGCTCGAGTACGACAACCTGCGTATGCGTTACCCCGCTATGACTCCCGTTGTACGTCTGGCTGAGATCTACTATATGTTGGCTGAGTGTAAGATGCGTCTGGGCGACAAGGAGAAGGCTGCTGAGCTGATCAACACTGTTCGTGCTCGTAACTTCCCTGGCCGCGTTGACCCCAACCCTGTAACTGCTGCTAACCTCGACAAGTATCGTATGCTTGACGAGTGGTTGGTAGAGTTCCTCGGCGAGGCACGTCGTCGTACCGACCTTATCCGTTGGGATGCATATGTAACCGAGCCCTGGTGGGATCACGAGCCTTCGAACGATCGTACGAAGCACCGTTTCCCCATCTCTGCTAACAGTATGGCTTCTAACAACCTGCTCGAGCAGAACCCTGGTTACTAGTTTTCTATAAGGGAGCGAAAAGCCTATGGGCTTAGTAGCAAAAGTCCGAATCCTGATGGGTTCGGACTTTTTTTCATCCCTAAGGAGGGATCTTCCAATCGCCTGCTACCTTCACATTGGAGCGTTGTCGGCGGCAAAAGATGCGGAAAATTTTACATAATAAAATCAATATAGGACTAAAAAAAAGAGCTTGCGCAGAAATCAGCACAGGCTCTTTTATTTTTAGGAATTGTATAAGAAGAGGGATTTCTCCTATTTGGGCAGATTGAAAGCGCGCGTCATCTCCGCCATCTGCTCATCGCTCATTCCGTCGGGCTCAAAACCCATCGACTTGGCAGCGACGTAAATCAGCGCCGACTTGTTCAGCACATCGACCTGATCGAATGCCGACATAATATCGACATCAACGGCAAAGACTCCGTGCTTCTCCCACATCACCACGTCGTAGTCGTCCAACTCGCGGATCGTAGCCTCGGCCAGCATCACCGAGCCGGGCAGCTGATAGGGGATAATACCCAGACCGCGCGGACAGAAAGCCTTGGTCTCGGGGATCATACTCCACAGCGTGCGCGTTGCCACATCCTTCTCGAGGAATGCCTTGTTGTGCGTGAGGGCAATCAGCTCGATGGGGTGCGTATGCAACGACGCACGGCAAGGCGAGCCCTTCTCCAGCAGATAGTTGTGTACGCTCAGGTGGGCAGGGGCCTCCGAGGTGGGCATAACGGGATTATCGGCGATAATCTCGTAGTGCTCGCAGTCGTCGAGGATGCGGATTATCGAGCCGTTGTCCATAGGCCAACGCGCCAGATCGCGCATACGCTTCTGCGTACCCTTGCAGTAGAAATAGCAACCCTTCAACATCGGCAGATGCATACCGATGGCGATAGGCTCGCTGATTGCGGGCAGGGCACGAATCTCATCATCAACATATTCGGTGATATTGAGCGTGATGTTACCGCCATTACGCTCCGCCCAACCCTTCTGCCACAGGTAGCCGGCTACCTCGGCAGCCTGCCATACGGCGTGCTCGAGTGCAGGGCGATTCTTAAGTATTGATTCCATAATTCAACTGTTTGATTGGTGCAAAGTTAAGCCATTCACCACGAAAATTACTTCAAATCCTGATACATCTCATATGCCTGGTGCGGCGTCAGTCCGTCGTGAACAACACCCCTCACGGCCTGAATCATCGCCTCAGGCTTGTCGCTCTGGAATACATTGCGGCCCATATCAACGCCCGCAGCACCCTCATTTATAGCATTGTAGCAAAGCTCCAACGCCTCCAGCTCGGGCAACTTCTTACCGCCCGCAATGACCACCGGCACAGGGCACGATGCCACCACCTTCTCGAAGCCCTCGCAGTAGTAGGTCTTAACGATGTTAGCGCCATTCTCGGCACACACGCGCGAGGCCAAAGCGAAGTAACGCGCATCGCGCGCCATCTGTTTGCCTACGGCCGTAACGCCCATCACGGGGATGCCGTAGCGCGCACCCGCATCGGCCGCACGAACGAGGTTTGCCACCGTCGTAAACTCCTGATCACCATCGCCCGCCGAGAGCATAACGGCCATCGCCGAGGCGTTGATGCGAATGGCATCCTCAACGTCGATCAAAAGGTTGCGGTTTAGCTCCGTCAGCACCGTCGAGCCAGCGTCCGAGCGCAAGCATACGGGTTTATCGACGCCCGCAGGAATCGTCGTCTGCAGAATACCGCGCGTACACATCAGACAGTCGGCATACTCCACCAGCGGCACGATCGAGAGATCGATGCGCTCGAGTCCCGACGTGGGACCCATAATAAATCCGTGGTCGAAGGCCAGCATCACCGTGCGGCCGCTGCGAGGATTGAAGATGCGCGAGAGGCGATTCTTCATACCCCAGCCCATATTCTCCGTACCTTTTATCGCAACACGCTCGGTGTGAGCCTCTTGACCAATTCCAAAGTTTGTGGCTTCACGGAAGCCATCCATATCTGCCATAAGAAAATCTTTTTTAAGTCATTAATTATTGAGCGCCTCCGCAAAAGCCGCAATCATACAGCTCCACGACGCTGCACCGCTGTCCATCACGCCAACCGAGCGCTCACCATAGTTGCGCGCACGACCGAAACGTGCCTGCATCGCAACCGTCGCCTCGGCACCCTTTGCCGCAGCCTCAGCTGCCGAGGACATAATCTCAGCTATATCCTCCGACTCGCAATCGAGGATTGCATCAACGGCGGGGATCAGAGCATCCATCATCGTCTTGTCGCCAACCAGCGCGCGCGTCTGCTGCTGAACATTCTTCAGGCCCCAGCCGAACATCGACTTAAAGTCCTTTGCTCCAATCACATCCACAGCGCCCACGCCGTCGCTCATACCCAGCAGCAGGGCTCCGAGCAGGGTACTTGTCGAGCCACTCACGGCCATCAGCACCTCCATACCCGCATCGCCAAGAGCCGAGCGGAAGTTTGCGCCTGCGCTGAGCTTCTCCACAACGACCTTCATCGCACCTACGATAGCCTGACCGTGATCGCCATCGCCCAGCGCAGCATCGAGCTCCGAGAACTCCGCCTCGCGAGCCGAGATGCGCTCGAGGGCACACTGCCACATCGCGCACCACTCATCAAATTTTAGCTCTCGCTGTGCCATAACTATCGGCCAATCTCCACCCAATAGGGTGCGTTAGAGGGTTTATTCTTGAGGTAATTGATGTGGTCGTCATCCAGAACAGCCATAACCATCTGGAAACCAGCCTGCTCCTGAACGGTCAGAATCTCCTGAATACGGCTGTAAGCGATCTCATAACCGCGAGCCACCAACTCCTTGTAAGCCTTGCGGAAGACGATGTTAAGCTCCATATGCGTGGTAGCGCCAACACCATTTATGATAAGCATCAGCTTGCTACCCGCCTTGGGCTGCAGCTGCTGGCACAATAGATCTACCATCTCCGCAGCCGTTGCATCGGCCGACACCAGAGGCTTGCGACCGCCGCCACCCTCGCCGTGCTGACCGGCACCGATCTCCATAATGCCATCGGGGAGATCCGTAATGGCGGCATCGTTCTGCGGGTGAGTACAACGGCGCATAGCTACAGCCAGCGTAGCCGAATTTGCCGTATAACGCTCGGCAATCTCAACCAGTTCATCGAGCGTCTTTCCCTCATCGGCTGCAGCACCCAGAATCTTATACAGAGGCACACAACCTGCCAGACCGCGACGATCCTCCTTCGGTGCGCCGATTCCTGCGCTCACGTCGTCGTAGGTGAGCACCTTGCGCACCTTGATACCTGCTCTCTCAGCCAGCTGGCACGCCATATTGGCACTCATAACGTCGCCTGAGTGGTTCAATACAACCAGCAGGATACCTGACTCGCGCTTCATCAGCTGCAGGGCCTGGAACAGACGCTGTGCGCCCGGAGCAGCGAACACATCGCCCACAACCGAGCAATCCAACATACCATCGCCAACAAAACCGCTCAATGCGGGCTCGTGGCCCGAGCCACCGAGTGTAACGATAGCCACCTTATCCTCGCTCTTGGGATTCTTTCTTACGACGATATTCTCGGCTGCGAGAGCCACCTGATCAGGATATGCCAATACATAACCCTCCAACAACTCGGCCGTAACTGCCTCGGGCGAGTTGATAAACTTTGTCATAATCTTCTCCATTGTTATCTGTTTTAAGTTGTTTTGTCGCAGGTTGGACGCAGGCCATAGGCTGCAAAAGCAAATTTAAGAAAAATCGGAAAAAATTCCTACCTTTAATACAATTATTTTTACCTTTGTCCTATGGCAACAATTCTCGACAACAGCGTCAAGTTCGTCCCGGGCGTGGGCGAAGTGCGAGCAAAACTTCTGGAGAAGGAGTTGGGCATCGTCACCATTGGCGATTTGCTGTCGTTCTACCCCTTCCGCTATGTCGATCGCACCAAGATTCACTCCATAGCCGAGATCACCTCCGCGATGGAGACCTCGCTTGTGCAGGTGCGCGCCCGCATTACGGGCGTGGCCTACTCGGGCACGGGACGCAAGCAACGCTTCACGGCTTTTGCATCGGATGCGACGGGCTCGGTCGAGTTGACGTGGTTTCGCGGCATAAAGTGGGTGGAGAAGAGTGTCGAGGTGGGACGCGAGTACATCATCTTCGGACGACCTACGCTCTATCGAGGCGAGGTGCAGTTTGCCCACCCCGAGCTGGAGCTTGTCGAGCGGGCTATGAGTCGCGAGGATCGCTATGCGATGCAGGGCATCTACTCCTCGACCGAGAAGATTGCTTCGACTCTGGGTGCAAAGGGATTTCTGACCATCATCCGCAATGCGTGGAACGTAGGCAAGGATCACATCACGGAGAACCTCCCCACAGCGCTGCTTCGTCGCTACGATCTTATCTCCCGCCGCGAGGCGCTGCACGATATTCACTTTCCGTCGTCGGCCGAGAGGCTACGGCGAGCACAATACCGACTCAAGTTCGACGAGTTCCTGGGTGTTCAGCTCTCGGTGCAGTCGTTGCGACAGGAGCGACTCTCGCGCCGAGGAGGATTCCTCTTCCCGAAGGTGGGAGATAAATTCAACGACTTTTTCAACCACCGCATACCCTTCCCGCTGACCAACGCGCAGAAGCGTGTGGTGAAGGAGATCCGCCAGGATTGCATCTCGGGCTACCAGATGAACCGCCTGCTGCAGGGCGACGTGGGCAGTGGCAAGACGATGGTTGCGCTGATGTCGATGCTACTGGCCGTAGATAATGGTTTTCAGGCCTGTATGATGGCGCCGACCGAGATACTTGCCCGCCAGCACTTCGCGACCATCTCACGCCAGACCGAGGGCTTGGGAGTGCGCGTAGCCATACTGACTGGCTCCTCGAAGGCAAAGGAGCGCCGCACGACACTCGAGGGAATAGCCTCGGGCGAGGTCGATATATTGATTGGCACGCACGCCCTAATCGAAGACAGGGTGCAATTCGCCAATCTGGGCTACGTCGTAATCGACGAGCAGCACCGCTTCGGTGTGGAGCAGCGTGCCCGCCTCTGGACCAAGAATCAGCAGCCGCCCCACATCCTCGTGATGACCGCAACGCCCATTCCGCGAACGCTGGCGATGACGCTTTATGGCGATCTGGACGTGTCAGTGATTGACGAGCTGCCCCCGGGACGCCAGCCCATCCGCACCTATCACTACACCGACTCGGCGCGACTGAAGCTGTGGGGATTCCTGCGTCAGCAGATTGCCATAGGACGGCAAGTCTATGTGGTATATCCGCTGATTAAGGAGTCCGAGACGATGGATTACAAGGATCTGGAGGATGGCTTCGAGTCGATCGTGAGGGACTTCCCCCTACCCGACTACCGCGTCACGGTCTGCCACGGCAAGATGAAACCGCAGGATAAGGAGGAGTCGATGCGACAGTTCAAGGATCACGAAGCCGATATACTTGTCGCCACGTCCGTTATCGAGGTGGGTGTCGATGTACCCAACGCAACGGTGATGGTCATCGAGTCGGCCGAGCGCTTCGGCCTCTCGCAATTGCATCAGCTGCGCGGTCGAGTGGGACGTGGCGGAGGCGACTCCTACTGCATTCTGATGTCGGGCGAGAAGCTCTCGCGCGAGGCTCGTCAGCGCTTGCAGGCTATGTGTCAGACCACCGACGGATTCCGACTCTCGGAGTTGGATATGAAACTGCGCGGCGCGGGCGACATAAACGGCACGCAGCAGAGTGGTATGGCATTTGATCTGAAGATTGCCAACCCTACGCTCGATGCACCACTGCTGCAGACGGCTCGCGAGGCGGCGATAGAGATTCTAAAGGAGGATCCCCGTCTGGAGCGAAAGGAGCACGCGGGCCTGCGCGAACTTCGCAAGCGTCACGGCGGCGGTCAGCGATTTGACTTTTCGATGATCTCGTAGCCTGCGGCAATAAAATCGCATCGCCGAGCGTTAAGTAAGTAACCAGACAACAACTACTACGATGAAACGACTACTTACGATACTCGCCCTACTCTTGAGCTGCGTCGCGGCTCAGGCTCAACTCTATGTGCCGGGCGAGACACTAAACTACAAGATGAGCTACCGAGCCAAGCTCTTCCCCAACACCGAGGTGGCGAACGTCATAATACAGACTACGGAATCGTCGCTCGACGGCGCACCCGCGCTGAAGGTCTATGGTATGGGGCAGACGGCTCGCGCCTTCAACTGGATTCTCCCCGTCAAGGATGCCTACACCATCTGGGTCGACCCCCAGACACTGCTCACGCGTCGCTTCGAGGCCGACCTGAAGGAGGGCGACTACACGCGCAAGAGTGTCTTCACCTTCGACTACAATAATAATAAGGTATATACCCGCTGGCAGACGCGCCAACGCCCCGTCGAGTATCGCACGCTCGAGATCAAGCAGAAGGGTATGGATGCCATATCGCTCTACTTCAACCTTCGCACCGTGCCCGACGAGGAGATTGTGCCGGGCTACGAGCGCGAGCTGGAGATGGTGCTGGAGGATACGGTGCGTTACCTTAAGTTCCGCTACGAGGGGCGCGAGGAGAAGAAGATCAAAAACTTAGGTCGCTTCAATACGCTCAAATTCCGCTGTAAGATAGCTACCTCGGACGGCTACGCCTTTCAGGACGGCACGGAGTTCGAGGTGTGGATCTCGGACGATCGGAACAAGATTCCGCTCTACATAAAATCGCCCATAAAGGTGGGAAGCGTGCAGGCTTATCTCGCAAGTTATGAAGGTTTACGCTATCCGTTGGATAGTTTTATAAAAAAATGACTATATTTGCCATTGAAACAACCTTGAAGCTATTTTTGTTAAACTATAAACCCTCAAGAAATGAGAGAAGATTATAACGAGTACGACGACCGTTACGAGGAGGAGTACGACGATTATGGCCAGGAGCAGGTCGATAACAAAGCCGTGCGCGGCTACCGCATCGTGATCATCATCCTTGCGGTGATTCTGGTGGCGCTGTCGGTGGTATATTTCAATATGCATCGCCAGCAGCAGGCCGAGTATGCACTTTTGGAGGAGGATCGCACCAAGATTCAGGGCGATCTGGATTCGCTGATTGTATCGTTCGACGATCTGAAGATCCAGAACGACTCGATCGCCGCCAACCTCGAGGAGGCAAACCAGCTGATGGAGCAGCTCAAGAATGAGCGCCGTCTGAACTACGCCAAGATTCGCGCCTACGAGAAGGAGGTGGGTACGTTGCGTACCGTTATGCAGGGTTACATCCGCCAGATCGACTCGCTCAACAACATCAACCAGCAGCTCACCCGCGAGAACATCTCATACAAGAAGGAGATTTCGACCGCTCAGTTGCGTGCCGAGATGGCCGAGGAGCGTGCCGAGGAGCTCAACAACAAGGTGCGCGTGGGAGCTGTTATCCGCGCCCGCAGCATCACGATGCAGGCTCTGAACAATCGCGGCAAGGAGGTTACGCGCGTGAAGAACGCACAGCGCCTGTACCTCGACTTCGCACTGGCAGCCAACGAGTTGGCCGAGCCGGGCAACAAGGCTATCTACGCCTGCGTAACTTCGCCCGAGGGCTATCTGATTGCTAACAACAGTGCTTCGACCTTCACCTTCGAGGGCGAGCAGAAGGTATATTCGGCAATGCGTGAGGTCGATTATGAGTGCGCCGACCTGCCCGTCGGCATCTATGTCGATGGCTCGGGCTTCACCCCCGGAACCTACCGCATCGAGCTCTACGTCGAAGGCCGCTTGGCCGGCACCGCCGAGGTGGCAATGCGATAGGGAAATCCGAATCGAGATAAAGTTGTCCGAACCTAACCGTT
>JAFOEH010000084.1 GCA_017380275.1 Alistipes sp. | reverse complement strand
GTACATCGCTTGCAACCGGTGCCGACTATGAGAACTTCATCTTCCGTGGCGAGGCTCTCACCTCGGAGGGCGCCGAGGCAGCCCTCCTGTTCCACTCGGATGGCGAGTCGGGCTACGAAATCACCCTGCGCAACGGCGCACAGGATGGCTCAATCAAGACGGGTAGTCTGCGTAGCGTGCGTAACCTCTACCGCTCATTGGCCGAGGATGGCGAGTGGTTCAACTTCGAGGTTGCCGTGCGTGGCAAGAACGTAGCCGTGAAGATCAACGGCGTGGATGTGGTGTGCTACACCGAGCCCGCAGCCCCTTACCGCGAGGCTGCTCACGCCAAGAAGCTCATCGGTCGTGGTGCTGTTGTAGCTAAGGGCATCAAGGGCGATGTTCGCCTTCGTAATATGTCTATCGAGAAGCTCGCTGCCGATGCCCGCAACGAGGCCGACACCCTGCCGCCGATTGACGAGCAGACCGACCACGTCATCCGCTTCCAGCAGCGCGACTTCCCCGTTATCGATTGGCACGTTCACCTGAAGGGTGGCCTGACGAAGGAGATGGCGCACGCAATGTCGATGAACTATGGTATCAACTACGGCGTTGCCCCCAACGCAGGTGAGGGCGGCGTGGGCCGTATGCTGGCCGACGATGCCGAGGTGCGCTCATACTACGAGGAGGTTAAGAATCACCCCTTCCTCTTTGGCGTACAGGGCGAGGGCCGCAAGTGGACGCAGACCTTCTCGCAGGAGGCTCTGGGTATCTTCGACTACCTCTTCACCGATGCTATGACCATCATCGACCATAAGGGCCGTAACTCGCGCATCTACCGTGCCGAGGAGGTTATCCGCGACGGCGGCATCACGATGGAGCAGTATATGGATCTGATTGTCGATCAGACCGTCAAGATCCTCTCTTACGAGCCTGCCGACATCTTCGCCAATGCGACCTATATCCCCGATGATATGAACCTCGACTACGCGAAGTATTGGACCGAGGAGCGCGTCGATAAGGTGCTTGACGTGCTGCAGAAGCATAACATCGCCCTCGAGATCAGCGCCCGCTATAAGATCCCCAGCCTCGACATCATCCGCAAGGCTAAGGAGCGCGGCATTAAGTTTACCTTCGGTACGAACAACGTCGATGCCAACTTCGGCCGTCTGGAGTATAGCTTGGAGGCCGTTGAGAAGTGTGGCCTTACGGTTGAGGATATGTGGTTCCCGACGATGAGCACCCGCCGCGACCGCGAGGTAGTCATCTACAACCACTTCGACGCCTCAGGTAAGCGCGCCAAGCAGTCGAAATAAAGAGTAAGAAATAAAAGGAAAGGGCTGTCTAACAAGTTTTGTTGGACAGCCTTTTTTGTTGCTTGGCCGAGAGTGAATACCGATAGAGAATCTCAAGTGTGACCCCGACTAAAACAAAAACGCGTCAGACTTTCATCTAACGCGTTTTCTGGTGCCCAGGACAAGACTCGAACTTGCACGAGCTAATGCTCACTACCCCCTCAAAGTAGCGTGTCTACCAATTTCACCACCTGGGCCTCTTCATCTTTGGCGGAAGCGCTCCGCCGAAAAGGTGTGCAAATATAGGCACATTTTTATTATCTGCAAAATTTTTTGCCGAAAATATTCTTTTTTACCCTTTTTATTCCTCTTTAGCGGTGTCGCAGCCGCCAAAATCGCTACATAAAGAGCATCACAACCAACTGCGCCACCACCACTCGCACAAACATCGACAGCGGGTACACCGTCGCATATCCCACCGATGCGTGCTCGCCATCGATGCTCTCGTTGGCGTAGTTCAGCGCCATCGGATTGGCCATCGAGCCGCACAGCACACCGCACGTCGAACCGAAATCGACCCCCGCCCATCGCATCGCCGCCCATCCGACAGCCACGACGGGCACTACCGTCAGCACAAATCCAAGTCCAACCCACAGCGCTCCCGTTGGGCTGAATGCCGTCGAGAAGAACTCCGCACCCGAGCTCAGGCCCAGGCAGGCCAGGTAGAGCGAGAGCCCGAAGGCTCGAAGCATCAGGTTGGCACTTCGTGTGGAGTAGGTAATCAGTCTGAGTCGCGGGCCGTAGGTGCCGATCAGGATTCCCACGATTATGGGGCCTCCCGCCAATCCCAGCTTCACGGGCAGCGACACGCCCGGCAGCGACAATGGCACCGAGCCCAGCACAAGTCCGAGGACTATACCTATAAATATAGAGGTAAGATTTGGCTCGTTGAGCTCGCGCTCGGCGTTGCCCAGCACACGCTCAACCTTCATCACGGCACGCTCGCCTCCTACCACCACCACGCAGTCTCCCATCTGAAGCGTCAGGTCGGGCGTGGCCAAAAGCGAGATGTCGCTGCGGTAGATGCGGCTGATGTTGATTCCGTAGCTGTTGCGCAGACGCAGCGAGCCGAGCTTGCGGCCATTGATCTCGGGGCGCGTGATGATGATACGACGTGAGATGAGCTGGCTGTCCAGAGCGTTCCAATCGACATTGTCGCTGTTCCAGTCAATGCTCTCGCGGCGACCGATCAGGGCCTCGAGCGTATCCATATCCTTGCGTGATGCCACCACCAGCACGCGGTCGCCCATCTCCAGATGGGTGGTGTTCGAGGGCAGGATCACCTTGCCTTCGCGCCACATACGCGAGATCACGAACGGAACGTGGCTCAGCTCAGCCACCGAGTGCAGGTCGCGGCCAAAGATGCCGGGATTCTCGACCTGCAGCGTCGCCAGAAAGGTGTTGCCGACGTGCTCCTCGTTCGGGCCGGCGAGATCCTGCTCGCGCACCCATACTCGTCGCATAAGGATGATGGCCAGAATCACGCCCACCACACCGAGCGGATAGCTCACCGCGCAACTCAGCGCAGGAGCCGACGAGGGTAGTCCCATCTGCTCGAGCGTCTGCTGCGAGGCTCCGAGCGCAGGGGTGTTGGTCGTAGCGCCGCACAGCACACCCACCATCTCGTCGAGCGGCACATCGAATGTAAAGCTCATAGCCAGTGCCATCGCCGTGCCGAGAAAGATGACTGCAAGTCCCAGCAGATTGAGCTTCACCCCTCCCGAGCGGAAGGCACTCATAAAGCCGGGGCCGACCTGCACACCGAGCGAATAGACAAAGAGCACCAGACCGAAGTTCTGGGCAAATTGCATCATCTGTGAGTCGATGCTCAGCCCCGCGTGGCCTGCCAGGATGCCGGCGAAGAATACGAACGTGACGCCTAACGATATGCCCCATACGCGCACCTTGCCCAAGATAAGACCTACGGCACAGATGCAGCATAGCACGACTACGGCCTGCAGAGCCGAGTGGGTGAAAAGAATTGACGAAAGCATTTTCCGATGGTTTATACTTATAAAAGGGTGCCGACCCGAAAGCCTGCACCCTCTCATTATCATTTATCGAGCCGAAGCCTACTTAAGAGTCATCTCGTCGAAGAGGTATGACGCTCCGCCGATGCGGTCGATAACGAACAATACGTAGCGAATATCAACCGAGATGTTGCGGCAGATCGAGGGATCGAACTCCATATCGCTCATCGTCGAACGCCACGTGCGGTCGAAGTTGATACCGATCAGCTCGCCCTTGCCGTTAATGACGGGTGAGCCTGAGTTACCGCCCGAGGTGTGGTTCGTTGCGAGGAAGCAGACAGCCACCGACTTCTTGCCGTAGATATCCTGTCCCCAGCGACCGTAATCCTTCGTGGCGTAGATGTCGCGCAGCACCTGCGGGATGTTGTAGTCATATACGTTGGGATCGTCCTTGGCCATAATGCCGTCGATGGTCGATACGGGGTGGTGATACTCCGCGTCGGCATACTCATAACCCGCCACCGTACCGTACGCTACACGCAGCGTGAAGTTGGCATCGGGGTAGAAGGCACGCTCCTTATCCCACTCTCTGAGGGCGCGCATATAGGGACGATAGTACTGCTCGATCTGCGGAGCGTTGCTCAGGTTGCGGAAGGCGTACTGGCGGCTCTTTTCGTTGATCTTGTTGAACATACGCGAGAACTCAACCAATGCATCGCCTCTAACGTCCTGCACGGTGATGGGATCCTTGCCCAGCAGACGGCTCGAGCGGAACATTGCATCGACATACTTCTCGGCGCCGCCGTAGTAGTTAATCTGCACCTTCAGGTCAGCAGGCATACGCTCGGGAGCTACACGCTCGCAGAACTCGTCAACCATACGGCG
>JAFOEH010000001.1 GCA_017380275.1 Alistipes sp. | reverse complement strand
GCCGGGGTGGACAACCAGTCCCGCCTCCTTATTTACGATTATCAGGTCGTCATCCTCATACACCACATTGAGCGGGATGTTCTCGGGGATGATCTCCACCTCGCGTTTAGGGTAGGGCATAACCAGCGTGATGCGATCCATCGGCTTCACCTTGTAGCTCGACTTGGCCGCCACGCCATTTACGAGGATGTTGCCGCTGTCGGCAGCCGTCTGTATGCGGTTGCGCGAGCAGTGTTCCATACGATCGACCAGATACTTATCCAGGCGCAACATCTTCTGTCCGCGATCGACCGTGATGGCGAAGTGCTCGAACATCTCGTCGGCACCCTCGCTAAGCTCTACGTCTTCAATATCCTTATACTCCTCAGTCATCTCTCATTCGGTTAGAAAAATTCATCCTCGTCGGTCTGCTCGATCTGCTGCTGCATCTCGGAGCTCTGCTGCAGAGCGCGCTGCAGAGTCTCGCGCAGTGTGGGGCTCATATTCTCGTCGAAGCTGATTCCCGCCTCGACCATCTGAAGCGAGTCGCGCAGGGCCTGCTCAGCCTCCAGACGCTCCTCCTCAAGCTCCGTGGCTCGCTTATCCGATGCGGCGCTGCTGCTCTCGACCTTCTTCTCGTCGAGCGTGAGCCACAGCGATACGGCGTCGCCCAACTGCGCTCCCGAGTTATGCTCCAGCGATTGGCGGTAAACCCTCGCATCCTTCTGGTTGAGCAGGTTGATACCCTCGTCGAAATTGATCTGGCCGATGTTGAGGCCCTGCTCCCACAGTCGGCTCTTGGCCGTTGCGAGGCTCTGACCGATAGCCTTCGGCACGATGGTGGAGTTCTTCTCCTGCTCGACACCCACGCGGAGCGTTACGCCCTCGCCCATCTCGATCTCGACCTTGCTCTCGGGCTGCAATGCGCGGCCCTCGACCTCGACAGCCAGAACGTAGTTCGTTGCGATATCCTCCTCGTAGATCAGCTTGTCGATCTCCAGACCAGCCACCTCCAACATATTCTTCGCCTGACGCAGTGATCGGCCAGCGACGTAGGGTACCTCGACCATCTTCTGTCGGAACGAGTTGATTGTAACGTAGATCTTGCGTCCCGCCTTCACCTCGGCGCCACTCTTGGGCAGCTGGTCGAGCACGATACCGCCCTCGTAGGCAGGCACGAACAGTGAGTCGTTGATGATAATCTGCAGACGCTCCTGCTTTGCCATCGACTCGGCGTCGCCGATGCGCACACCCGTAAAATCGGGCACGGTGCGGTGCGTTCCGTGGCGCGTAATGATGTTCATCATCACCGACGAGATTATGAGTATTGCCACCACAGCTCCTACGATGAGCAGTGCGTGGTAGATGACGGGCGATGCCTTTACGCGGGCCATCACCGCTCCGAGTGCCGAGCCGCCCTGCTTGCGTTTTCTTCTTTTGTTCATATTCTCTTATTTCGTTATTTCGTTGTAATGTGTGTCGCGCTCAACGGCCACAAAGCCTGCGCGATTGACCATCTGGTGCATCTCATCTACGCTCATTCTCGGACGCTGGTCGTCAGCCCCCGCCATCGAGTAGATCTTTGTCGAGTCGTCAATCGTGCCGTCAATGTCGTCAGCGCCGAACGCCAGCGCCATCTCCGTAGTCTGCTTGCCGTACATCACCCAGTAGGCCTTGATGTGGGGGACGTTGTCCAATATGAGTCGGCTCATAGCCAGCGTGCGCAGATCATCCACGATGGGTACCTCGCCGATGGCCGACATTGAGTTGCCGAAGTTGCGGTACTTGAGCGGGATGAAGGCGTTGAAGCCGCCCGTGCGATCCTGCTGCTCGCGCAGGCGAATCAGGTGATCCACCCTGTGCTCCACCCTTTCAATGTGGCCGTAGAGCATCGTGGCGTTGGTCTTTATGCCCAGACGGTGGGCCGCATCGTGCACCTCAAACCACTCCTTGGTTGATCCCTTCTCGGGGCATATCTCGGCGCGGATCTTCTCATCGAAGATCTCCGCACCACCTCCCGGTATAGCCTCCATACCCGCTTCTATGAAGCGTTGCAAACCCTCTTCGATCGTCAGGCCCGCCTTGCGGATCATATACGAGAGCTCGATTGCCGTAAATGCCTTTACCGCCGCCTCGGGCAGGATTGCTTTCACGCGGCGAATCATATCGCAGTAGTAGTCTATCCCGTGCTCGGGGTGTACGCCACCCACGATGTGCATCTCCGTTACGCCCTTGCCACGGTACGAGCGCACCATCTGCTCCACCTGCTCCATTGTCATATCCCACGCCTTGGGGCTACCCTTGGGCTGGCGGAACGAGCAGAACTTACAGTTGAAGACGCAGAGGTTCGTCGGCTCGATATGAAAATTTTTGTTGTAAAATACCTTCTCGCCGCTTATCTGGCGCTTGCGCTGAACGGCCAATTCGCCCAGACGCCACAGCGGGGCCTGCTGCCACAGCGTGAGTGCCTCGTCAAAAGATAATCTCTGCCCCGTCTCGACGAGCGAGGCTATATGTTCCCACTGACTCATTATTTAGGTGCTTTTCGATAGAGGTAAATACCAATGATTGTGAAGACTATGTTGGGTACCCATACGGCCAGCATCACGGGTAGGCCACCGCTCTTGGCAAACTCCTCGAACAGACGGCTCAGCATAATGTACGAGAAGCATAGCACGATACCGATACCGATGTGCAGACCCGTACCACCGCGCACCTTGCGCGAGGAGAGCGACACGCCTATGAGCGTCAGGATGAATGTCGCCATCGGGTAGGCGAAGCGTGTATGGCGCTCAACCTCGATGATGTTGATCGAGTCGGAGCCCTTGATGCGCTGCTGCTCAAGGAAGCGGTTCAACTCGCCAATCTTCATTGTCGATACGGTCTGCTCGATGCGTCCCAGCTCCTTGACGTCAAGGTTGATTAGGGTGTCGAGGTCGCGCAGCTGCTCGAATGTTTCGTTGCCGGCCGCATCCGTTCGGCGAATCATATATCGCTCAGCCTTCCAGCGGCCCGTTACGGGGTCAACCTCTACGTCCGAAGCCTCCATCGTCTCGGCTATGACCGTGCCCTCGTAGCGCTCGATGGCAAGGTAAGAGGCTCGGTTCGAAGTGTTAAATCCGCGCACATAGACAAACGTGCCTGGCTCGGTCTGACGGTATATGTGGCGGTCGTACTGCTCGTTCTTGTACTTTTTGAAGTAGGTCTGGCGGAAATTCACGCAGGCCACCTGCGACTCGGGTATCACCCACAGATTCAGCACCAGCGAGAGCAGCATAATAGCCAGCGATCCGAGGAAGTAGGGCCACATCAGTCGGCGGAAGCTCACGCCTCCCGACAGCATAGCGACGATCTCGGTCTGGCCCGCCATCTTCGAGGTGAAGAAGATTACCGAAATGAAGGTGAACAGACCACTGAACTGGTTGATGAAGTCGGGGATGAAGTTGATGTAGTAGTCGAAGATGATGGCCGACCACGGCGCGTGCGACTCGGTGAAGTTATCGACACGCTCGGCGTAGTCGAACACCACCAGAATCACCGTGATCATAGCGATTGCAAAGGCGTAGGTTCCCAGGAACTTTCGCAATATGTAGCGGTCGAGGATTTTATATCCCGGCCACGATATATGGAGTCTCTCTTTCATTGTCGTAAGTTTTTCAGGGGCGAGCTCGGTTAGAGGCGGCTTGCCCTACGGTTAGAGTCGGCGGCCAAGTTTCTCGACCATCACTCTCTTCCACTCGGCGTAGTCGCCCGCGATGATATGTTTGCGGGCCTCGCCCACCAGCCACAGGTAGAAGGCTATGTTATGCAGCGAAGCGATCTGCGCCGCCAGCATCTCCTTGCAGACCACCAAGTGGTGAACGTAAGCCTTCGAGTAGAGTCGGTCGACGAAGCTCGCACCGTTCGGGTCCAGCGGCGAGAAGTCGTTCTCCCACTTCTTGTTCCTCAGATTTATCGTACCCTCCGAGGTGAAGATCTGACCGTTGCGACCGTTTCGTGTGGGCATCACGCAGTCGAACATATCCACGCCTCGGTCGATGGCCTCCAGGATGTTTATCGGCGTGCCCACGCCCATCAGGTAGCGGGGTTTGTTCTCGGGCAGCACGGCATTGACCACCTCAATCATCGCATACATCACCTCCGTAGGCTCACCCACGGCCAAGCCGCCGATGGCATATCCGTCGGCATCGTACTGCTGCACGTTCTCCGCCGCTTTGGCACGCAGGTCGGGGTAGGAGCAGCCCTGCACGATGGGGAAGAGCGACTGGTAGTGTCCCCATTTGGGTTGTGTCTGGTGGTAGCGGTTAAAGCAGCGCTCGAGCCAGCGCTCGGTCAGCGCCAACGACTTGGCGGCATAGTCGCGCGGAGCATCGCCCGGCGGGCACTCGTCGAAGGCCATCATAATGTCGGCTCCGATGGTGCGCTCGGTGTCAATCACGCTCTCGGGCGTGAAGAGATGTTTTGAGCCGTCGATGTGCGAGCGGAAGTGGCAACCCTCCTCCTTGAGTTTGCGGCAGTCGGCCAGCGAGAATACCTGAAAGCCGCCGCTGTCGGTGAGCATCGGGCCATCCCACGTCGAGAAGCGGTGAACGCCACCCGCCTGCTCCAGAATATCCATTCCGGGGCGGAGGTAGAGGTGGTAGGTATTGGCCAGGATGATCTGTGCGCGGGCATCCTCCTTCACGTCGCGGTGGAAGATTCCCTTCATTGCCGCAGCCGTGCCGACGGGCATAAAGATGGGTGTCTGGATTGTGCCGTGGTCGGTGAGGATTTCGCCAGCGCGAGCCTTCGATTGCGGGGCGGTATGTTGCAGTGTAAATTTCATAAATCTTTGTCGTTGGTCGCCGAGGCGGGGTGCCCGCAGCGCATAATTCGGACAAAGTTACTATTTTTCTATGAAAAATAAGATTTTTTCGGCG
>JAFOEH010000083.1 GCA_017380275.1 Alistipes sp. | reverse complement strand
GAATATCCAACAAAGAGAGGCAGCGGATCTACTGCTCGATGTTGTAACTACCTTGAATTTCAAGTGAATATCCAACAAGGCTCTGCGCTGGAGGTCTGTATTCTCCGTTGTAACTACCTTGAATTTCAAGCAATATACATTATTATAAATTGAGATTAGAAATTCATTTTGTTTCGCACAAAAAATCCCGAAGTCTTCCGACCTCGGGATTTTTTATTTCTATGGATATTATCGCTGAGAAGCCTTTATGACTTGTCGGTCCTTGCGGCTGATACCCCACATATTGCCACTATGGTCGATGGCGATGGCTTGACCGGGGATGGGGACGTTGATGGTGCCCACCCACTGAAGATGTACGCCATATCGGGGGAGTTGCATCAGGTAGCACTTCTTGTGGTCGTGCCCCATACAATAGAATGTGTCGCCGACTAGAACTCCGCTCGAGAGACTATGCGGATCGAGCTCCTTTAGAATCTCCTTGGGAAGAATCCACGCCTGCATACGACGCCACTTCTTGTCGTACTTCACCAGCTGCGACCACGACGGGTCTTTGCCTGGCTCCTTGCCGCTGCCGGCATAGTGGGCGAAGAAGGCGTACCAGCAACCCTTGCCGGGAGTAATCCAGACGCAAGAGCCCACGTCAATGCCGAGGCTGATACTCTGGATTGGTTGCAGTGTGCGGGTGTCGAAGATCTCGATTGAGCTGGCCATCGGCACTTCTGGATAATTAGAGTGGGTGCAGTAGAGTTTGCGTCCCTTCACAAAACCGCTGTTGATGTGGCGGATTCGCTCCTTGTCGGGCTCGTGCCAGGTAGTGATGGAGTCGCCAGTGAGAGAGAATTTGGTTATATGATTGTTCTCGATGGCGTAGAAGTGTTGCCTATCGACGGCTACGCCCTGCATAGCGTAATAGGCATCGAAGCGAGCAACCTCTCGAAAGTCGCGTTTGGGATCAATTTGCTGAGCCATCAGGTTAGAGCACATCAGCGTGCAGAGGGCGCAGAGGAGTAGGGTGAGTTTTGGAGTGTTCATATATAATGATTCTTGTTGCAACAAAGATACTATATTTTGGTTGAATTGGGGTGCGGTGGGGTTGATTATTGTTTAACGCGATGAGAATTTGCGGTTGGGGTTTGGATATTTTTTGTTACCTTTGTAAGAGATATTAAATTTGTTATGAAGGTAAACGTAAATTCTAAATCCTACAAGTGGGAGATTATTTTCTTGTTGTGGGTTGCCTATTTTCTTAATCAGGCTGATCGTCAGGTATTCAATACCGTATTGCCACATATTCAGGAGTTCCTCGGTGCGACGGATGCGACGATGGGTTTGATTTCGACCTGTTTTAACCTATTCTTCGCTCTGACAGTGCCGTTTGCAGGCTACTTTGCCGACAGATTGAGCCGCTCGAAGATTATTATCTTTAGCGTGACGCTCTTCAGTGTGGCAACGATGTTTACGGGATATGCCAGCACGGTGGTGCTGATGATTATGATGCGTAGCGTTGCTACGGGTGTGGGTGAGGCTATTTTTGGCCCGACGTATCCTGCGATAATTGCCGAGTATCACGACTCAAGAACGCGTGCACGAGCGATGTCGATTCATCAGACGGCTTATTACGTGGGAGTTATCGCGAGCGGATTTTTGGCCGGATTGGTTGCCGATAAGTTGGGATGGCAGTATTCGTTCCTGATCTTTGGTGCGGCAGGAGTGGTGTTTGCTTTCGTGTTGCTGTTGCGTTTGCGTGATAAAAATACGGCACAGCAGAAGGCTGAGGCCACGCAGCAGTCGAAGCCCTCGTTCTTTGAGGCTATGGCGGCGATTTTCAAGGTGCCGACGGCTGTGTGTATGATATTCGGTTTCACATCGCTGATTTTTGTGCTAACGGGATATCTTACCTGGATGCCAAAGTGTCTGATGGAGACCTTCGATTTGAGTTCTGCTTCGGCCGGATTTAATTCGATGTTCTGGACTCACGCGGCGGCATTTGTGGGAGTGCTGGTGGCTGGTAGTCTGTCGGATAAATTGGCCGCAAGTAAGGGCGGCGGCAAGAACCGTCTTATCCTGCAGGCGGGAGGATTGTTGCTCGCTGCACCGTGTATCGTGCTGATGGGTGTGTCGAAAGAGATTTGGGTGGTATATGCGGCATTGGCAGGATTTGGATTCTTCAGAGCATTCTTTGATGCAAATACATACTCTATTTTGTACGACGTAATTTCGGAGCGTTACCATTCGTCGGCTTCGGCTGTTTTGCAGATGTTCGGCTTTGGAATGGGCTCGTTGGCACCGTTGATTCTTGGCCTTATGAGCCCGAAGCTGGGGCTCTCGGGAGGTATTGCTACATTGGGAGCGATATGGGTTGTTGCGGGCATTGTGCTGCTTGTGGCAAAGTTCTTCTTTTTCGATAAGGATGCTGAGAAACTGCGTAAACAACAGTTGCGATGAAACTTATTATCGAGAGTGGCGCTACGAAGAGCGACTGGAGAGTGGTGTCGGATGAGGGGCAAGAGATGGCTCGTTATGCGGCATCGGGAACGAACGTATCGACGATGTCGATGATGGCCGTGGAGACGATAATTGGCCAGGTGTGTAAGCAGATTGCGGAGCAGGGAATAGCCATTGAGTCGGTCTATATGTATACGGCAGGCGTGGTGACAGAGAGTGTGCAGAGAGCCTTGACGCAGGCTTTTCGTACGACGTTTGTGGAGGCTGAGGTTGCTGTTATGGATGACCTGACGGCTGCAGCGAGGGCTGCTTGTGGACATAGCGCGGGCATCGTGGCGATACTTGGTACGGGTTCAAATTCGTGCCAGTATGATGGCGAGAAAATCGTTAAAAGAGTCTATTCGGGAGGTTTTATTCTGGGCGATGAGGGTAGTGCAGCAACGCTCGGAAAACTCTTTATTGCGGATTGGCTTAAAGGATTGGTGCCAAAGCAAGTAGCCGATGATTTTGCTGCGAGATACAACTATGATTATGCCCAGATTGTGGAGAACGTATATCACTCGACGGGCTCGCCTTCGGCATTTTTAGGAGGACTTGCGCCGTTTATTCTTGAACATTATAATAACTCATATATTCAGGCTCTCGTAGATGATAATCTCAGAGCTTTTATCCGCCGTTCGCTCAAACAGTATGATGTGGATCGATATCCCGTCGGAGTGGTCGGTGGATTTGGAAATGCATTGAAAGATGTATTTTCGCGAATAGCGGAACAGGAGGGGATAATGCTATCGAGATTTATCTCTTCGCCGATTGATGAATTAATAAAATATCATACCGTATGAGAACAACCGAACAGACTTCCAATTACCAGAATTTAGATAAAATGACCACCGTAGAGCTCTTGCAGGCGATGAATACGGAGGATCGGAGCGTGCCCGTTGCTGTTGGGAGTGTTATACCCCAGATTGAGCAGTTGGTCGATGGTATTGTGGAACGAATGAAGAGAGGTGGCAGAGTCTTTTATATCGGTGCAGGAACAAGTGGCCGCTTGGGCGTTGTCGATGCATCGGAGATTCCGCCGACGTATGGTGTGAGAGATAAGTTTATAGGTATCATCGCTGGTGGAGATGGAGCGATCCGCACTGCTGTAGAGGGTGCTGAGGATGATAGCGCTCAGGGGTGGCGTGATGTGGAGCGATTTGAGCCTACGGCCAGCGATACGCTTGTAGGCATTGCAGCATCGGGCGTGACGCCCTATGTCGTTGGTGCGGTGAAAAAGGCGCGTGAGAGAGGTTTGCTGACGGCTTGTGTGACCAATAATGAGAATTCGATACTTGCCGCTGAGGCCGAGGTGGCAATCGAGGCTGTCGTGGGCCCGGAGTTTGTGACGGGTAGCACCCGAATGAAGGCGGCTACGGCGCAGAAACTTATTCTGAATATGATCTCAACGGCTACGATGATACGACTTGGTCACGTGCGAGGCAGTCGTATGGTGGATATGGAGCTTACGAATAAGAAGCTTGTTGATCGTGGTGCGCGTATGATTATGGAGGAGCCGGGCATTGAGGATTATGAGCTTGCGCGTAACTTGTTGCTTGAGTATGGCAAGGTTCGAATCGACGGCAGCGAACTGGCGATGGTTTGTGCCGCGCTGACTGCTGCCATCGGACACTGCTATCCGATCTTTGCCAATTTCAAAGGCCGCAAAGCGGTAGCAACTCTGT
>JAFOEH010000082.1 GCA_017380275.1 Alistipes sp. | reverse complement strand
TATTTCACGATTGCAAATGTAATAATTTTTAGCCATACATCACACCACTTTTAACAGATTGTTGATAATTAATCACGCGCGTGAGTATATTCGAAGTATTTTAGTCTCAATGGGGACAATCAAAAAGCAGGAATTACTGCAATCAAAATACACAATCCGCACCAGCATTGTACCTACTTCAAAATTTATCTCCGTAATCTCAGGATTTCGGAACGATTTATGGAATATAAGGGTTATTTTCTGTTATTTTAATAACGCAAATTTCATTTTTTTTAGTACTTTTGCGACGGAAAATAAAACGATTTATCATTATGCACGAAATTGAACTTTGGGCCTTGATTCCTTTCGCTTTGATGTTGGGAAGTATTGCCGTTCTGCCGCTGGTGGCCGAGCATTGGTGGGAGAACAATCTGCACAAACTTTATGTTGCTCTGGGACTCGCCCTGCCAGCAAGTATCTATCTGGTGGCCAACGATATGGGCAGCAACCTCGAACATCAGATGTTGTATGACTATGTGCCATTCATCATTCTGCTCGGAGCACTCTTTGTCGTAACGGGAGGAATACATATCAAGGGTGATATTCAGGCACGCCCGCTCAACAATACGATCATTATGACGATCAGCTATCTGCTGGCATCGTTCATCGGCACAACAGGTGCCGCAATGCTGATGATACGTCTTCTGTTGGAGGTTAATCAGCAACGTCAATACAAAACGCACACCATCCTATTCTTCATCGCACTTGTAGCCAACTGCGGAGGAGTGCTCACACCGCTGGGCGATCCACCGTTGTTCCTGCTCTATCTGCGTGGTGCTGAGTTCTCGTGGTTTATGGGACTTATGCCCGAGTGGTTGTTCGTAGGCGTATTGCTCCTAATGATCTATTTCTTAACAGATTGCTATTTGTATTACCGCAAGGAGGAGACGGTAAACATTATAGCCGACGTACACTACAAGGAGCCAATCAAGATAACGGGCAAGATCAACGTCATCTATCTGGTGGGAATCATCCTCTCGGTGTCGTTCCTCAATCCTACCTACATCCCCGATATGGCCGATCACCACGCGCCACTATATGTGCGATTCCTGCGCGAAATTGCGTTGGTTACTATCTGCGGTCTGTCGTGGATAACTACGGCCAAGCGCGTGCGCAAGGATAATAAGTTCTCGTGGGATCCGATTCTCGAGGTGGCATACGTCTTCATTGGCATCTTCGCCACGATGACGCCCGCACTGATCTACCTCAACGCCCACGCCGCAGACCTCGGTCTGACCAAGCCCTGGCAGTTCTTCTACTCGTCGGGAATCCTCTCGGCGTTCCTCGATAACTCACCCACGGCTGTGGCGTTCCACACCGTAGCTCAGGGTCTGCCCGTAGCGGCTGGAGCTACTCTGGAGGCGGGAATTGACGTTATGTTGCTGCGCGCCATTGCGCTCGGATCGGTATTCTTCGGTGCGATGACCTACATCGGCAACGGCCCCAACTTTATGGTCAAGGCGATAGCCGAGCAGGCGGGCGTGAATATGCCCAGCTTCTTCGGTTATATGGTGAAGTTCTCGTTAGTGGTATTGCTGCCCATCTACATCATCACGCAGCTCATATTCCTCTAAGGGGTAAAATTCATACAAAAAATATGGCCATCGGAACAAACCGATGGCTTTTTTGTTCCTTTTCGTTTTTTATTTGTATATTTGTCGGTTGTACGCGCACGCTGCGCGCAAAAGCGAAATTTAACAAATAAAATCGAAATATTATGGTAGCAGACAAGTACACACTACAAGATATTGAGTCGAAGTGGTATGAGTATTGGATCGACAACAAACTCTTTCACTCGGAGCCTGATGCTCGCGAGCCCTACACGATAGTTATCCCTCCCCCCAACGTGACGGGTATGTTGCATATGGGCCATATGCTCAACAATACCCTTCAGGATGTGTTGATGCGTCGTGCACGTCAGGCAGGCAAGAACGCCTGCTGGGTACCGGGTACCGACCACGCCTCGATTGCAACCGAGGCAAAGGTCGTGGCAAAGCTCGCAGCCGAGGGTATCAACAAGGCTGACCT
>JAFOEH010000013.1 GCA_017380275.1 Alistipes sp. | reverse complement strand
GTTGAGTTGGGTGAGGCTGCCTTCTATGGTCCCAAGCTGGACTTCATGGTTAAGGATGCTCTGGGTCGCAGCTGGCAGCTGGGTACCATCCAGGTGGACTACAACCTGCCCGAGCGTTTCGACCTTACCTATAAGGGCAACGACGATAAGTTGCACCGTCCCATTATGATTCACCGTGCGCCGTTCGGCTCTATGGAGCGTTTCGTAGCCGTATTGCTCGAGCACACAGCGGGTAAGTTCCCCTTGTGGCTTACTCCCGATCAGGCTGTTATCCTGCCTATCTCGGAGAAGTTCAACGACTACGCCAACGACGTGGCTAAGCGTCTGGCAAAGGCTGACGTGCGTGTACAGGTTGATGAGCGCAACGAGAAGATCGGCCGCAAGATTCGTGACAACGAGCTCAAGCGTATCCCCTTCCTGCTGATCGTAGGTGAGAAGGAGGCTGCCGAAGGTAAGGTGTCAGTTCGCGTACAGGGCGAGGGCGACAAGGGCGCAATGAGTGTTGATGAGTTTGCAGCATACATCACTTCGCTCGTCAATGCCGAGATCGAGGCAAACAAGATGGAGTAATCTCCGCAATTATATTTTAAGTTAAACGAACAAGTAACTAATTTGGCAATTACACAAAAACCGTTTCCGCCACGTCCGATGAACGGCGGTAACAACAAGCCTCAGCAGCAGGGAATGCGAGGCCGCAGAGTAGAGAAAGAGAATCCCAACCGTATCAACAATGAGATTACGGCACCTATGGTGCGTATCGTTGGTGAGAACGTAGAGCCCAATTTGGTGGTGCCCATCAAGCAGGCACTCGCTATGGCTGATGAGATGGAGTTGGATCTGATTGAAATCTCTCCCAATGCCGAGCCACCCGTATGCCGCATTGCCGACTATCAGAAGTTCCTCTACCAGCAGAAGCGTAAGGCCAAGGAGATCAAGGCTAAGCAGGTGAAGGTGGTTGTGAAGGAGATCCGTTTTGGTCCCCAGACCGACGATCACGATTACAACTTCAAGCTCAAGCACGCCGAGAACTTCATCAAGGAGGGAGCCAAGGTCAAGGCTTCGGTATTCTTCCGTGGTCGTTCGATCGTCTTCAAGGAGCAGGGTGAGATTCTGTTGCTGCGCTTTGCTACCGATCTGGAGGAGATCGCAAAGGTAGAGATGATGCCCAAGCTCGACGGCAAGAAGATGAATATGATCCTCGCCCCGAAGAGTAAGAAGTAGGGGGTGTAATATGATTATCCGTTTTCGGGGGTTGGTGAGCCGACTCCCGAATCGGATTTTTTTGTGTTTAGATGAATTTTCCCGAGAAGATATTTTCCATCGGCTCCGATGATGAGTTCGAGGCGGTGGCGTTGGAGCTGTTCCGACGTCAGGCAGAGCGGTGTGCTCCGTATCGAGAGTATGTGGAGTTGCTGGGTATTGATCCCCAGTCGGTTACGAGCGTGGCGGAGATTCCATTCCTCCCGATCGAGCTCTTCAAGCTGCGCGATGTATATTGCGGTGAGCGTGAGCCCGAGAAGGTCTTTACGTCGAGTAGCACTACGGGCCAGACTCCCTCGCGCCATATGATGCAGTCGCTCGCACTCTATGAGCAGGCCTTTACGACGGCGTTCGAGCATTTTTATGGTGCGGCCGAGGGCTGGAGCATCTATGGACTGCTGCCCAACTATCTCGAGAGGGATGGTTCGTCGCTGGTCTATATGGTAGATAGGCTGATTGAACGCTGCAGCTCGGGAGGATTCTATCTACACGATTATGAGCGACTTCTCTCCGATATGGCAGCCGATCCGAAACCCAAAATTTTGCTTGGCGTGAGCTACGCCCTGTGGGATTTGGCCGAGCAGTATGCTCCAAAATTGGAGAATACCATCGTGATGGAGACGGGCGGAATGAAGGGCCGCCGCGAGGAGCTTCCGAAGGCGGAGTTTCATAAGATTCTCTGCGAGGGCTTTGGTGTGGAGCGGATTCACTCGGAGTACGGTATGGCCGAGCTTACGTCGCAGGCCTACTCGTCAGGCGAGGGTGTGTTTCGTACGCCTCGATGGATGCGAGTTATGGTGCGCGATGTGAACAATCCTCTGAAAATGCTCCCTGCGGGGGCGCGTGGCGCGATAAACATCATCGATTTGGCCAACCTCTCGTCGTGCGCATTCATAGCAACGCAAGATGTGGGGCAGTGTTTCGAAGATGGTGCATTCCGTATCGATGGTCGTCTGTCGGGTGCGGAAGTGAGAGGATGTAATCTATTAATACAGTAGCGATTATGCGAAGAGTAGCCTTTGTGCCAATACGTTTGAATAGCCAGCGTGTCGAAGGAAAGAACCTGCGCGAGCTGGGTGGTCGTCCGCTGATGACGTACCTGCTGGAGAGTCTGGCGGCGGCGCAGAACATCGATAAAGTATATGTCTATTGCAGCAACCCCGCCATTGTGGAGTATCTGCCCGAGGGTGTGGAGTGGCTGCAACGCGACGAGCGTCTGGATCAGAACACGACTCTCGGCGAGGAGATCTACGATGCCTTCACGAGTCAGGTCGAGGCTGATATTTATATCCTCGCCCACGCAACATCACCCTTTATCCGCACAGCAACAATCGAGCAGGCCGTTCGGAGCGTGGAGAGTGGCGAGTACGACTCGGCCTTCAGTGCCGAGCGGGTGCAGACCTTCGCGTGGTGGCAGGGCCGACCGCTCAACTACTCTTTGCAGCACGTTCCGCGAACGCAGGATCTGGAGCCCGTCTATGTCGAGACTTCGGCATTCTTCGTCTTTCGGGCGGAGGTGTGGCGCGAGCAGCATCGACGCATAGGTGAGAAGCCGTATATGGCCGTGACTGACCGTATTGAGAGTATGGATATTGATAATCCTGACGATTTTTTGTTGGCGGAGGCGATAGTTGCGGCAGGACTAAATAAGAAATAGTCTAACAAGGCTCTTTTGGCGTCTGGCTTGACCTCGAAATCCTCACATACGCCTGAGTATGCTGCGGTTTCTCGGTCGGCGACCAGCCTCAAAATAGCTCTTGTTATACAATTTCTGAAAAAAAAGTGGGTGCCCTTTCGGAGCACCCATTATTTATTTAGAAGTATAGACAACTTTTTTCGTCTCAAAAAATTCCTCCTCGAAAAACTCCGAGATGGCCAGCTCCGTCCACTTCATCTTGGTGGCGGCAAGCTCCTCACTTAGATCGCCCCCCTTGAGGTAGAGGATTCCGTTGGGGAGCGTGCCACGCTGACCGCGATCGATCTTCGACCAAATCCACTTCACAAATTGAGGCATCTCCGTCACGGCACGCGAGACGACATAGTCGAATCGCTCGGGGATCTGCTCTACGCGCGTGTGACGCGCGTCTATATTGGTAATACCTGCCCCCTCGCATACGCCCTTCACTACTGTGATCTTCTTGCCGATGGAGTCGGCCGAGATGAACTGCACATCGGGGAACATAATCGCCAGCGGCACACTCGGGAATCCGCCGCCGCAACCAACATCCAACACTCTTGCTCCCGCCTCGAACTGGCACACGCGGGCGATGGCGAGTGAGTGCAGAACGTGGCGCAGGTACAATTGGTCGAAGTCCTTGCGCGAGATGACGTTGATCTTCGAGTTCCAGTCGGCATAGAGCGCATAGAGTGCGCGGAATTGCTCCTTCTGGCGTGGGGTGAGCGTGGGGAAGTATTTTTCGATTAGGGAAATCATAGCGAACATCGGGTTTTATTTCACGTTATTCTTTTGCTCGGCTGTTGAGAGCAGACCGCACGCAGCCTTGATGTCCTCGCCACGTGAGGCTCGGATCGTAGTCTGTATTCCCTTGGCAGTCAGCGTGTCGCGGAAAGCTCGCATACGCTCGTCGGAGGGCGAGAAGTAGGGCGAGTCGGGAATCTTGTGGAAACGAATCAGGTTGATGCGGCACTTGATGCCATCGAGCAGGCGGCACAGCTCCTTAATGTGCGCGGGCGAGTCGTTCAGCCCCTCCATCACGATATACTCGAACGAGACGCGGCGCTGGCCCGTGAAGTCATAGCGGCGCAGGATGTCGCACACCTCGCGTATGGGGTAGGCATTCTCGATGGGCATAATCTCGCGTCGTTGCTCGTGGAAGGGGTTGTGCAGACTGATGGCCAGATGCACCTTCGACTCCTGCAGGAAGCGATCCAGCTCGCGGCCGACACCTGCCGTTGAGAGCGTTACGCGCGTGGGCGACCAGCCCATACCCCAATCCGAGGTGATGATTTGCAGGGCACGCAGCACGTTGTCGATGTTGTCCAGCGGCTCGCCCATACCCATAAACACAAGGTTGGTGAGGCGATCCGACTCGGGGATTGAGAGTACCTGGTTGATTATCTCCGTCGTCGAGAGCGAGTGCTGCAGTCCCTGACGGCCCGTGGCGCAGAAGCGGCAACCCATACGGCAACCCGCCTGCGACGATACGCAGAGCGTGGCGCGGTCACCATCGGGGATGTAGGCCGACTCGATGTACTCGCCCTGCAAGGTGCGGAAGAGATACTTCTTCGTGCCATCGGCCGAGCAACTCTCCTTGAGCGGAGGGGTGAGCCCCAGCTCGTAATTCTCGATAAGGATGGCACGCGCCGACTTCGAGAGATTGGTCATCTGATCAATATCGCGTACGCGCTGCGTGTATAGCCAACGTGCAATCTGCCCCGCCGCAAAACGGGGTAGGGAGTGCTTGGCGCAAAGGTCGCCGAGCTCGTCGAGAGTAAGGCCGTAAAGGCTAGGTTTTGGGCTCTGTAACATAGCAAAAATCTAACTACGGCAACAAAAGTAAAAAAAAATTGAAGATTTTTCTTCGATGTGCATTATTTTTTGGACTGGAGCAATAGGCGAGATAGAACATGTCGAGGACTCTACCGCCAATACAATCTTCTTCGTAGGTGACAAACTCATCCCTGC
>JAFOEH010000081.1 GCA_017380275.1 Alistipes sp. | reverse complement strand
GGTGACGTGTGGGTATGCTCGGGCCAGAGCAATATGGAGATGCCCGTCAAGGGTTTCGACCGCCAGCCCGTGGAGAACTCGCTCGATTACATCCTCTCGGCTTCGCAGATGGAGAACAAGATCCGTATGTTTAAGGTCGAGCGTGCCCGCTCGTTCGAGGATCTGGATGACTGCAAGGGTCAGTGGCAGGTGGCTGCGCCCGCAAGCGTGGCGGAGATGTCGGCAACGGCATACTTCTTTGCCTACAACCTTGCAATGGGTGTCGATATTCCCATCGGAATTATCAACACCAGCTGGGGAGGTACGCGCGTAGAGTCGTGGATGCCACAGTCGGCATTGGAGGATATTCTCTCGAAGGAGCAGATCGAGCATAAGAAGAGCGTTCACTCGATCAAGCCTACGGAGCTTTATTGCGGTATGATTGCCCCGATTCGCAATTTCTCGGCTAAGGGTTTTCTCTGGTATCAGGGTTGCTCAAATCTTGGCGATAACGACCACTACGACACGATGATGGCCCGTATGGTCAAGCAGTGGCGCGAGGATTGGGGCGATAAGGAGAACGCAATGCCATTCTACTACGTTATGATTGCTCCGCACGGATACGGCGCATCGAATGATACAGCCTATCCGCTCTTTGTCGAGAATCAGGTGCGTGCCCTGGAGAAGATTCCTAATTCGGGAATGGCTGCAACGACCGATATTGGTGATGATCCCTGTATCCATCCGGCCAAGAAGTTTGAGGTTGGTCAGCGTCTGGCTGCGCTGGCGCTTCAGCAGACTTACGGTCAGTTGGGCTTCGAGCCAAAGGCTCCACAGATGGCCGCTTACAGCATCAAGGATGGTAAGGCTGTTATCACGATGTCGAACTGCGCGTTGGGACTTATTCCGAAGCACGATGAGATTGTCGGTTTTGAGATTGCGGGGGCAGATAAGGTGTTCCGTAAGGCTCAGGCTACACTCTCGGCTACTTCGGAGGTGACCGTATGGAGCGATGAGGTTAAGCAGCCCGTGGCGGTGCGCTATTCGTTCCGCAACTTCGCGCCGGGTAACCTGAAGAACGTATATGGAATTCCTGCCGTGCCGTTCCGAACCGACGACTGGAATGATGTAAAATAAAAGAAATCGTCTAACAAGGCTCTTTTGGCGTCTGGCTTGCGTGCGAAATCCTCACATACGCCTGAGTATGCTGCGGTTTCGCCCACTGCGACCAGCCTCAAAATAGCTCTTGTTATACAATTTCAGAGGTGTGAATCTATAATTCGAGAACCTGCCTGTATATAGTTGGCGGGTTCTCGTTTTTTGCGGAGTGGGTTCTCGTTTTTTTTGTGTGGTGTGGTGGTGGCTGCGGTGAAAAAATCGGATAAAAAGAGTTTTTATTCGCCAAAAAACATAATAATTGCGTTTTAGTGTCGTTAGATGAAAAAAAATGTGTAATTTTGCACGATTATTACCCTGCATAGCAGTAGTATAAGGTTTGAATATGAAACAAAATCTCTCTTATATCGTAGCTCTGATCGCTGTGGTGGTGGCTTTTTGCAGCTGCTCGAACATCCAGCGCGTTATCAATACGGGCGATGCCGAGTTGATCTTCGACAGAGCTATGGTCTATTATAACGCCGAGAAGTGGTCGAAGGCCGTAACTCTGTTTGAGACCTGTGCTCCGTACTACAACAATACGATGAAGGAGGATACGCTCGCTTTCTATATGGCGCGCTGCCATTTCAAGGATGGCGACTACTCTGCCTCGTCGATGATGTTCGATGAGTTCCGCCGCAACTTCGGTCGTTCGGCTTTTATCGAGAGCGCCGAGGCGATGTATGCCATCAGCCTCTACAATATGTGCCCAGGCCCCGAGCGTGACCAGTCGAGAACGAGTCAGGCCATCATCGCAATCTCGGAGTTTATGTCGCACTATCCCGAGAGTGAGCAACTCTCGCTCTTCAGCGAGATGACGGACGATCTGACGTGGCGTCTGCACGAGAAGTCGTTCATCAATGCCTACACATACTACAAGATCGAGCGTTACAACTCGGCAATCATCGCCTTCCGCAACGCCCTGAAGCAGTACCCCGACTCGCACCGACGCGAGGATTTGATGTACTACACCGTGATGTCGGCCTATAAGTATGCCGACAACTCGGCCGAGGATAAGCAGTTGGACCGTTTTATGGAGGCGCTCGATGCCTACTACACCTTCGTGATGGAGTTCCCCGAGTCGAAGTACAAGAAGGAGGTCGATGACGTGTCGGAGGTGGCCAAGCGATTCATCGAGAAGAATCAGGTGGAGGAGTAAGGCAAACCAAAGGAAAGAGTAACAACGAAAATTACACATAAAGATGGAGATCAAGAAGAACATTCCCAACAACACCATTACCCGCAAATTGGTCGATCTTGACAAGGATACGGGTAACATCTACGAGAGCATCAACATCATCGCTCGTCGCGCAAATCAGATCTCGACCGAGCTTAAGGCCGAGCTTAACCGCAAGCTGTCGGACTTCTCGTCGCCCACCGACACTATGGAGGAGACCTTCGAGAATCGCGAGCAGATTGAGATTTCGCGTTACTACGAGCGTCTGCCCAAGCCTGTGATCATCGCTACCGAGGAGTTCCTCGACGATGAGATCTACTACCGCAACGGCGATAAGTAGACACCACGTTACATACCTTTTATAATTTAACGATTGTAAAAGGAGTATTTTCAATACGTCCTTTAATACTATGTTAAAAGGCAAACATATTATCTTAGGAATTACGGGTAGCATAGCCGCTTATAAGTCGGCTGTGCTTTGCCGTTTATTGGTCAGTGCTGGTGCCGAGGTTAAGGTGGTGATGACACCCCTTGCCAAGCAGTTCATCACGCCGCTTACGATGGCCACCCTCTCGCAAAATCCCATCCTTGTCGATTTCTTCAATCCCGAGAATGGCGAGTGGAACTCGCACGTCAAGCTGGGCGAGTGGGCCGACCTCTATCTTATCGCCCCCGCAACGGCCAACACGATGGCCAAGATGGCGACGGGCGTAGCCGACAACCTTCTGCTGACGACCTATCTCTCGGCGCGTTGCGATGTTGCCGTAGCTCCGGCTATGGACCTCGATATGTACGCCCACGTCGCTACGCAGCGAAATATGGAGCGTCTGCGCGAGGATGGAGTTCATATCATCGAGCCTGGTTCGGGCTTCCTGGCCAGCGGTCTTGTGGGCAAGGGGCGTATGGCCGAGCCGCAGGATATCGTAAAGGCTGTTGAGGCTATCTTCGCTGAAAAAAAAAAGAGCTTAGAGGGTAAGCGCTTTCTCGTGACGGCCGGTGCTACGATCGAGCCGATCGACCCCGTACGCTTTATCTCGAACCACTCTTCGGGTAAGATGGGCTATGCCGTGGCGGAGGCTCTCGCCGAGCGAGGTGCGGATGTTACGCTTGTGAGTGGCCGTACGGCTCTGGATGCGCCAAAAGGCGTGGAGAGGGTTGATGTACTCTCAGCCGAGCAGATGTATGAGGCTTGCGTTTCGAGGTTCGAGCAGATGGATGGCGCTGTGATGTGCGCTGCCGTTGCCGATTACACACCCCAGGAGGTTGCTACCGAGAAGCTCAAGAAGGGCGATGGTGATATGTCGATTCCGCTGAAGCGTACCAAGGATATCGCCGCCGCATTGGGCGAGCGCAAGGGCAGCCGTGTTTTGGTTGGTTTTGCGATGGAGACGCAGCACGAGATGGAGAATGCGCAGTCGAAGCTGAAGCGAAAGAATTTCGACTTCATCGTCCTGAACTCACTGCGCAAGGCTGGCGCAGGCTTCCGTGGCGATACTAACATCGTGACGCTTATCGACGGCGAGGGTGCCGAGGAGTTGCCCTTGATGTCGAAGCGCGATGTTGCTGACCGCATTGTTGATAAAATCGAAAAACTACTATAAAGATGTTGCGACGACTCTCGATAGAGAATTATGCGTTGATCGATAAGCTCGATCTGGAACTCGACCCCCACCTCAATATCATCACAGGAGAGACGGGTGCGGGTAAGTCGATTCTGCTCGGAGCGCTGGGCCTGCTGCTCGGCAATAAGAACGAGAGCGGAACCATCCGCGACGAGGGCCGCAACTGCATTATCGAGGGCACATTCGACATTGATGGCTATGGGCTGGAGTCTCTGTTTGAGGAGAATGATCTGGACTACGAGCCGCAGACGGTTATCCGTCGTGTCATCTCCCCTGCGGGAAAGAGCCGAGCCTTCGTGAACGATATGCCCGTGCAACTGAGCGCCTTGCGCGAGCTGGGCGTGCGCCTTATCGATATCCACTCCCAGCATCGTAATATGATCCTTTCAGACGAGGCCTTCCGCATCTCGGCCCTTGATACGGTTGCCGATGCTACCGAGGCTGTTGAGGAGTACCGTGCGATTTTTGCAGAGCTTAGTGCCGCTCGTCGGGAGCTGGAGCAGATGATTGCCGATGCCGAGTCGCTCAAACGTGATGAGGAGTGGCTGCGATATCAGGTCGAGGAGTTCGATGCCGCCGCACTCAAGGCGGGTGAGCTGGCCGAGGCTGAGGCCGAGCTTGCCGTTCTGGAGAATGCCGATCAGATTGGCGAGGCGTTAGCGACGCTGCGCAACATCCTTGATGCCGATGAGGTGGGTGTTCTGGAGCAACTCTCCGCGGGCGAGAGCGCCATTGCGCACGTCAGCGCTAACTATCCTGCTGGTGAGGAGGTCTGTACACGTCTGCGCTCTGTGGTTGCCGAGCTGAAGGATCTGGGACAGCAGGTTGCCGACGACAGCGAGCGCATCGAGGCCGACCCCGAGCGTCTGCAACGCCTAACAGACAGGGTAAATCTTATCTACTCGATGTGTCAGAAGCACCGCGTGGCCAATTTGGAAGAGCTTATGGAAGTGGGTGCGCGCCTTTCGGAGCAGCTCTCTGCCATCACCCATAGCGATGAGCGTATCGAGGCTCAGCGTCAGAAGATTGCATCGCTTCGCTCGAAGGCCGAGAAGCGTGCCGCCAAGATTCACACCCTGCGCGAGAAGGCATCGTCGAAGATGTCGCAGAGCATCGTTCAGATGCTCACGCAGCTCGGTATGGCTGAGGCCCGTTTCGAGATTGAGGTCACGGCTTCGGAGGAGCTTCTGCACTCTGGTATGGACCGTATCCGCTATATGTTCTCGGCCAATGGTCGCATTGCACCCCAGCCTGTAGAGAAGATTGCTTCGGGCGGTGAGATTTCGCGTGTTATGTTGTCGCTCAAGGCACTTCTGGCGCAGAAGTCCAAGCTCCCGACTATCATCTTTGATGAGATTGATACCGGTGTCTCGGGCCGCATTGCCGATGCTATGGGCGATATAATCAACTCTTTGGGCGAGAATATGCAGGTGGTGGCCATAACGCATCTTCCGCAGGTGGCATCGAAGGGTGAGTCACACTTCGTAGTATATAAGCAAGATAGCCGCACTAACCTTGCGCGTCTAAGCGATGAGGAGCGCGTAACGGAGATTGCCAAGATGCTGTCGGGCAGTGAGATCTCGTCGGCAGCACTCTCGCAGGCTCGACTGCTACTGGGAGTAGAGCCTAAGACGACCCTCTTTTAACAAACCTTAATCCACACATATATGAAGAGACTACTATTAGTGGCTGCAGTGGTCGCTACCGTAATCATTACAGGTTGTTCGGAGCGTCAGCAGTTGAAACAAACACTTAAGGCGACTCTTGAGCTCGCCGTCGAGCACGAGAAGGCGCAGGCCGAGTATATGCTCAATCGCGAGGGCGAGATGCCTAAGACCTACGAGAACGGCGAAATAGTAACCGCTAACATCCGCTGGTGGACAAGTGGTTTCTTCCCTGGCTCGTTGTGGCTGCTGTATGAGCATACGGGCGATGACAAGCTGCGTGAGTATGCCGAGCACTTCACAGCGCGTCTGGAGTCGCTCAAGGATTATCGCGGTACGCACGATTTGGGTTTTATGGTCTTCTGCTCGTATGGTAACGGCTACCGTCTGACGGGCAACGAGTCCTACAAGGGTATCATCAACGAGGCTTCGGCCTCACTCGCAACACGATTTAATCCGACCGTAGGTGCCATCCGTTCGTGGAATACGGGCCGCAAGGAGAATCCCGAATTGGACTATATCGTCATCATCGACAATATGATGAACCTCGAGATGCTGGAGTGGAGCGGTTATAGCGACATCGCACGCCGTCACGCCGACACCACACTGGAGAACCACTTCCGCGAGGATAACAGCTCTTACCACGTTGTAACTTACAACGAGCTTACGGGCGAGGTTACCGACAAGCGCACGGCGCAGGGCTTGGCCGATGGATCGGCTTGGGCGCGTGGTCAGGTGTGGGGCTTGTATGGCTACACGATGATGTATCGCATAACGGGCTTGGAGCGCTATCTGGAGCAGGCGGTGAAGATTGCCGACTATGTGATTCCGCGTCTTCCCGAGGATGCTATCCCCAACTGGGATTTCGATGCCGAGCAGCAGATGAAGGATTCGTCGGCAGGCTCGATTATGGCGTCGGCCTTGATTGAGCTTTATGGCTTGACTAACAATGAGTTGTATCTAACAACGGCCGAGCGTCAGCTCCGTTCGCTCTGCTCGGAGGCATATCTTGCACCTGCGGGCGAGAATGGTAACTTCATTTTGCGCCACGGCACGGGACATCTTCCTGCCGGAACAGAGGTGGATGTGCCGCTGACTTACGGCGATTACTACTTTATTGAGGCTGCGATGAGATATCTCGCTTTGTAAGATAGTATAAATAGACTGAAGGGCCTACCGTAATGCGCGGTAGGCCCTTTTTGTATACATATGGATTAAAAGGTCAATTTTGTGCGATTGTTCTTTTTGTTGCATAAATAGGGCTTTTGGCCGCAATCGCTATATGCGAGGTGTGACGGAGTGGTCGATAGGTACACTCGCGCGAGGAAATCATCTGCTGATTTTGTAAATTTGCTTAACCGAAAACGTAAAAATATAATATGTCTATGGATTTTTTGTTTATTGGTGGAATTGGAGGCAGTGAGCTGCTGCTTATTGTTTTTGTCCTTTTGTTGCTCTTTGGCGGTAAGAAGCTGCCCGAACTGATGAAGGGACTGGGGCGCGGAATACGCGATTTCAAGGATGCGGTAAATAGCGAAACCGAGCAGATCAAGGAGATGGTAGAGGATAAGAAATGAGACTCTTGATCAATCCCCGATATGCCCATCTGGAGGGATTCGTGCGCGGGCTGCATCGGAATTTCGAGTCGATGCCCTATGAGCGCATCTTGCGCAACATCCGCAACGATGTGCGCGAGGTTAGTGTTGCAGGCGAGCATTTGGTGGTGAAGAGTTTTCGCCACCTCTCGCTCGTCAATCGCGTGGCCTATGGTCGTTTGCGGGCGAGTAAGTCGATGCGCGCCTTTAGCCACGCCGAGCGACTCGCATTGCTCGGCATAGGTACGCCCGAGCCTGTCGCGGCGGCCGATTTTTGGGAGCGGGGTTTGCTGGCGGGGAGTTATTTTGTCTCGGCCTACTCCGACTATCACTCTGTGGAGGAGATTCGTGGCCGCGATGCGGCGGAGATAATACCGCTACTGGATGCGCTGACCGAGTTTCTGATTAGCCTGCACGATCGGGGCGTGGTGCATCACGACCTTAATATCTCCAATATCCTCTATCGCGAGGTGTGGCCGGGCGAGTACGATTTTCAGCTTATCGACATTAACCGTATGGATTTCAAGCGGCGGCTTACGTCGCGCGAGCGGTTGGCCAATATGAGCAAATTCGAGTGTAGCCCCGAGGCTTATTTTTACATCTTGGGGCGGTACGCCGACCTGAAGAGCCGCGATCACGACCTATTCCAATTACAGGGGATGGTGCAGCGTCTGATGGAGATTGAGCGTAGGCGGATGAAGGATAACTGCAAGCGCGTATTGATGAATCGATGATTGCTATTGCTCGGCAGGAGCTTTATAATCCTTGCGAAGCGATACTCTCTCGGCCGAAGGGAAATCCTCGGGCACGGGCTGCGTAACCTTGCCCGTAGCCGTCCATTCCACACCGCGCAGCAGCAGCGTCTGGAAGCCAGCGCACTGCATAGCGGGGTTGTTCTCGGCCGTCGGGCCACAGTGACCAAGCATAAGGTGGAAGATGCGAGCCTTGCCATAATCAACCGTAAATACCAACGGCTCCTCGCGTCCTGAGCCGCCCTTCGAGGCGTCGGCATAGCCCGAGTAGAGCAGATCCTTGATGTTGGCGGGGCCGCGCATACGGTCGTACATCTCGTCGCGAGCGTGCATCCAATTGTCGGGCAGGCCCTTGGTTATGGGGTGGTCGGCCTTGCGGCAGTGCATCGGGTACTCGCGCTCGGAGCCGTGCGAGCCGCCAGGACCCTTGCTTCGGTCGAGCGTGGGGCGGCCATCGACAAGGTAGTAGTAGGGGCCGGCGCTTTCCGTTCTGCCTTCCCAGCCTCCGAGAGCGATAATCCTATTAAACTCCTCCCACTCGGCGAAGGCGTTGTCGGCGGCGTGGTAGATCACAACACCACCACCTCGGCGGACAAATTCAAGGAATGCCTCGTCGGTCTTCGCGGGCCAGCGGTCGCCATTATAATCCAGCACGACAACGTCGTACTTGCTGAAGTCGGGCGCAAACGAACTCATATCGCCACCTGCGGGTGCGGTCAGCGCGATGTCGGCCTCGGCAAGGCCAGAGTTGTTGAGAATCTGCTGCAGCACGAGGTGGCTCACCTGCCAATTGTGGTTGTTCTGTCCCGATACGATAAGCGCCTTGATGGGCTTGCGTGAGTAGGCGGGGGCGGTTGCTACCGCGACAAAGAGTGCGAGAAGGAGAAAAAATCGTTTCATAGGAGTCATTATTTCTACAAAGTTAATTTTTTTCCGCCTCATTCAAAAAAAATAGGGTGCCAAATCGGCACCCTATCGTTATATTTCGGAGGGATGACTACATCATACCGCCCATACCGCCGCCCTGAGGCATCGGCATTGCGGGGGCCTCCGTCTTCTTGTCGGCCAATACACACTCGGTGGTGAGGAACATCGAAGCGATTGAAGCAGCGTTCTCCAACGCTACACGCGATACCTTCGTGGGGTCGATGATACCCGCAGCGAGCATATCCTCGTAGCGATCCTCGCGAGCGTTGTAACCCATCGTGCCCTGGCTCTCCTTCACCTTGTTCACAACTACCGAACCCTCGCCGCCAGCGTTGGCAACAATCTGGCGCAGAGGCTCCTCGATAGCGCGCTTAACGATCTGGATACCGGTGGTCTCGTCCTCGTTTGCACCCTTCATATTCTCCAGCGCTGCAACTGCACGGATGTAGGCTACGCCACCACCCGGTACGATACCCTCCTCAACAGCCGCACGCGTTGCAGCCAGAGCATCGTCCACGCGATCCTTCTTCTCCTTCATCTCAACCTCGGTAGCTGCACCAACGTAGAGTACGGCAACACCACCAGAGAGCTTCGCCAGACGCTCCTGCAACTTCTCACGGTCGTAGTCCGACTTAGCGTTCTCCAGGCTTGCGCGAATCTGTGCGATACGAGCCGAGATAGCCTCCTTCTCGCCGCAGCCGTCAACGATAACGGTGGTCTCCTTGTTCATCGAAACCTTCTCGGCAGAGCCAAGCAACTCGATGGTAGCATCCTCGAGCTTCATACCCTTATCGCCCGAGATAACCGTACCGCCAGTGAGAATTGCGATATCCTCAAGCATATCCTTACGACGATCGCCAAAGCCGGGAGCCTTGCAAGCTGCAACCTTCAGCGTGCCGCGCAACTTATTAACAACCAATGCCGACAGAGCCTCGCCATCGACATCCTCGGCGATGATCAAAAGCGAGCGGTTGTTCTGTGC
>JAFOEH010000080.1 GCA_017380275.1 Alistipes sp. | reverse complement strand
GATAGCCGTACTCGCGAGTACAAGGAGCGTATCCGCTAATCGGAGAGCTGAAAAGCATAGAACAACCTGCCAACTGAGAAGTCTGGCAGGTTGTTTTGTTTTAATCATCCCGAGGAAGAATATCGGTCCAATCACTCGGCGATTTTGGCCTTTGATTATGACTTGCACAATCATACCTTTGTAGCAGGCAAACCAATAGTACAATTGAGAGTTCGTTGCAGGTGTGAAAAAGGTTGTTGCAAAGCAAGAATTTTGGCCAAAAAGTACAAAAATCGGAGGGCAAGATACAAATTGGCGAAAATGTGCGTTAAATAAATACGCGGCAGCAGAATCTAAACTCTATATTTGCACTCCCGAAAGGTCGTTTTGGAGATTTTGGTCATTTTGGACAATAAAATTGTAAAAAACGCGAAAACTTGAAAACTTTTTTTGTTTTTGAGTTTTCTGTGATTATATTTGCATCATAAAAGTATGGTGTAAAAGTATGACACAAAAGGAAAAGGTAGTAGTGCACGTTGCCGATGTGATCAGAACGCTTGGCATTAAGTCGGTTAGAATGGACGATGTGGCCACGTCGCTCGGCATATCGAAGCGTACACTCTATGAAATGTTTGGCGATAAGGAGGAGTTGCTCTTCCAGAGTGTGCTCTATATCTCGGAGCACCAGGCCTGTGAGGTGCTGAAGAAGGTGGAAGGATATACCAACTCGCTCGAGATGCTCTTTATGTGTAGCAGCGCGATGATCCTAAACTCGAGTCTTCCCTCTGATGCTCAGCGACGATTGGTTATGAACATCAGAAAATTCTACCCTGAGATTTATGAGAAGATGCGCATCTACCACACCGAGATGGGTCTGAAACTCTTGCAGGGGGCCATCGAGAAGTGTTCGCACGAGGGATTTATCGAGCCCACGGTCGATGTTGAGCTAATGACACGCCTCTTCTTTAGCGCAATGGCCTCGATTGAGCACGACAACGCGATGGTCATCCCCGCTGAGGTTACGCGCGAGGAGGCATACGGAGCTTTGGCGGTGAATTTCTTTAGAGGCATCTCGACGCACAAAGGAATTGATGTGATCGACGACTACCTCTCAAGGCAGCCCCGACCACTCACACTCGACGAGCGTCGCGCAATGAAACAGACAAAGTAGAAAACAAAATAACTTAATTATTACTTAATTTTATTAGAAGTATGAAACTGAAGAATCTCTTTTTTACGTTGCTCACGTTAGTGTGCGTGGCATCGGTGCCCGCTGTGGCACAAGAGAACGCTGAGGTTGCATCGCCCGTAGCTCAGAGTGAAGGCCCGCTGGTACTCACACTCGAGCAAGCACTGGAGATTGCGCTCAGCGAGAACCCCACGGTGAAGGTTGCCGACAAGACAATTGAGACTAAGAAGTACGCCAAGAAGGGTACTTATGCGGCGCTGTGGCCCGAGATTTCGGCCTCAGCTACATATCAGCGTTACATCGAGAAACCCTCGTTCCACATTATGGGACAGACGATGAAGATGGGTACCACCAACACGATGATGGGTGGTTTCTCTGCAGCTATGCCTCTTATTAATGCGCAGCTGTGGAAGTCGCTCAAGCTCTCGGCTATGGACGTAGAGCTGGCCGTTGAGCAGGCACGCTCATCGCGCATCGATATGACCGAGCAGGTGTCGAAGGCCTTCTTCCAGGTGTTGCTGGCGAAGGATTCGTACGACGTATATAAGCGAGTGTACGACAACGCCGTTGAGAATCACAAGGTGGTTGAGAAGCGTTATGCAGTAGGCCAGGTTTCGGAGTACGACTTCATCCAGTCGCAGGTGCGCGTGGCAAATGCCGAGCCCGATGTATTCAACGCCGAGAACTCGATTGTGCTGGCCTTGTGGCAGCTCAAGGCGTTGCTGGGTATGGATCTTGACATCGACATCGACTGCGCAGGCCGTTTGGCTGACTATGAGGCACAGCTCACGTCGATGATTGAGATGGGCGATCTGAGCGACAACACGACGATGAAACAGCTGGATATTCAGGAGGATATGCTTCTGCAGGCGCTCAAGATCAAGCGTGCGGCTAACCTGCCCTCACTGGCCGCGTCGATCAACTACCAGTGGAACGCGATGGATGAGACGATGAAGATCTCGACCTTCAAGTGGATGGGATCATCGACCGCTATGTTCAACCTCAGCGTACCCATCTTCTCGGGCGGCAAGCGTCGTGCCGAGATCAGTCAGGCTAAGCTCGATATCGAGAATCTGCAGCTGCAGCGCGAGAATACGGAGCGCCAGTTGCGTACGGCCCTGATGTCATACTACAGCAATATGCAGACCAACGTAAAGCAGTATCACGCATCGGCACAGACCATCTCGCAGGCTAAGCGCGGTTATGAGATCGCAGCGAAGCGATACGAGGTAGGTAGCGGTACGCTGGTGGAGATGGACAACTCACAGTTGGCTTACACGCAGGCCGAGCTGTCGCGCTCGACAGCGATCTACAACTATCTGATCAATCAGGTATCGATGGAGAAGATAGCAGGCAATTTTTCAACAGATGAACAAGAAAATTAAAACAGACTTACAGATATGAAAATGAACGTAATGGTTAAAACGCTGCTCGTCGGTGGCGTTTGCATCGCAAGCATCGCTTGCCAGTCAAATCAGAGTGCCCAGACCACGGAGGTCGTTGAGCAGAAGCCTAAGGTAACCACCGAGGTGGCTACGCTTCAGGATGTGGAGCAGGTGAGTACTTTCACCGGTAATGTAGAGGGTTTTGCAGTGAATAACATCACCCCTCAGCAGGCACGTCGTATCTCACGTCTGTTGGTTGACGTTGGCGACCACGTACGCGCAGGTCAGAAGCTCGCGGAGATGGATAACGCCGCTCTGACGCAGACTAAGGCTCAGTATGAGAACGCGAAGGCCACCTTCGAGCGTTCGGACGAGCTGTATAAGTTCGGTGGCGAGTCGAAGGCTAACTGGGAGGCTGTAAAGACACAGTACGAGGTGGCTAAGTCGACCTACGAGAATATGCTGGAGAATACGTCGCTCATCTCGCCCATCTCGGGTGTGGTTACGGCGCGTAACTACGACAACGGTGATATGGTTACGGGACAGCCCATCTTCGTGGTGCAGCAGATCAACCCCGTGAAGATCTATGTGAACGTATCGGAGTCGCTCTACTCATACATCTCGAAGGGTATGAAGGTGAACGTAGAGTTTGATGCACTGCCCGAGCAGAAGTTCGAGGGTAAGGTATCGCGCATCACCCCCTCGATCGATCCCCAGACCCGCACCTTCGAGGTGGAGCTGACCGTAGCTAACGGCAAGGAGCAGATCAAGCCTGGTATGTACGCTCGCGTAATGATGAACTACGGTAAGCACCAGAATGTGGTGGTACCCGATCGCGCCGTTGTGAAGATGCTCGGCTCGGGCGACCGTTTCATCTATGTTTACAAGGCTGACGGCACGGTGGATTACCGCAAGGTTGAGCTGGGTCGCCGTATGAACGATAAGTATGAGATCCTGAGCGGCATCAACGATGGCGAAGAGGTTGTTATAACGGGCCAGTCGGCTCTGAAGAACGGCATCGCCGTAGAGCGCACTAACTAATTGAACGAATTTTACTTAGGAGTTAAACGAGTAAATAGACCAAACGATGAATATATATAAAACATCGGTCAATAACCCCATTACCTCGATCATCCTATTTGTCGCTGTGGCGATTATGGGTATCTTCTCGTTCTCGAGACTGGGTATTGACCTATTCCCCGACATTGAGTCAAATATGCTGATGGTGATGACCTCGTACCCGGGTGCGAGTGCCGAGGATATTGAGAACAACGTAACACGTCCGCTGGAGAACGTACTGAACGGTGTCGATCATCTGAAGGATATCACCTCACAGTCGAAAGAGAATATGTCAGTTGTAACGCTCGAGTTCGAGTATGGTTACGACCTCGATATTTTGGCAAATGATGTTCGCGACAAGCTCGATATGCTCTCGACGCTGCCCGATGGCGTGTCGCAGCCCATCATCTTCAAGTTCTCGGCCGATATGATCCCCGTGCTGATGCTGGGTGTGACGGCAGAGGAGAGTATGTCGGGACTCTACAAGATCCTCGACGACCAGATCGCTACCCCGCTGGCGCGTGTTAGTGGTGTGGGTACGGTCTCAATCGCCGGTATTCCCGAGCGTGAGATTCAGGTATATTGCGATCCCAACAAGCTCGAGGCTTACGGCCTTACGATCGAGGCTATCTCGAATGCTATCGCTGCCGTAAACCGCAACACCCCTGCAGGTTCGTTCGATATTGGTTCGAATGCATATTCGCTGCGTGTGGACCACGAGTTTGAGGATCCCAGCGAGATGTACGACCTTGTGATCGGTTATCGCAACGGCGCCCCCATCCTACTGAAGGAGGTGGCTTCGATCGAGGATACCGTACAGGAGCGTATTCAGGAGACCTACAACAACGGTGAGCAGGGAGGTATGATCATCGTGCAGAAGAAGTCGGGCGCAAACGCTGTGGCTATCTCGCGTGAGGTGAAGGCTCACATCGAGGAGCTGAAGAAATCGTTACACGCTGATGTGGAGCTCTTTACGATTGTGGATACCTCGGACAACATCGTATCGACGGTAAACTCTCTGCGCGACACCATCATCACAACCTTTGCACTTGTGATGCTCGTAGTGTTCCTCTTCCTGGGTCGCTGGCGCGCTACGATCATCGTCGTGCTGACCATCCCCATCTCATTGCTGGCTGCCATCGTTTACATTATGGCTACAGGCGATACGCTCAACATCATCACGATGTCGTCGCTCTCGATTGCCATCGGTATGGTTGTGGATAATGCGATCGTAGTATTGGAGAACATCACCTCGCACATCGACCGTGGCGCAAAGCCCAAGCAGGCGGCAATCTTTGCTACCAAGGAGGTGGGTATCTCGGTAATCGGTGGTACGCTGACCACTATCGCCGTATTCCTTCCCCTTACGATGGTGACGGGTATGGCAGGAGTATTGTTCAACGCGATGGGTTGGATGGTAACCATCACACTGACCGTTTCGACAATTGCGGCTATTACCTTTACCCCCGTACTCTGCTCGCTGATGATGAAGAAGAGCCCCAAGAAGGCGTGGTTCCAGAGCCACATCGACAACACGATGGAGCGTTTCAATAAGTTCTATGGAGGTATTCTGGGTTGGTGTGTAACACACCGCAAGACCACGATCCTCGGCTCGATCATCCTCTTCGCAGGCGTGTTGGGTGGTTTGTCCCCCTTCATTAAGTCGGAGTTCTTCCCCACGCAGGATAGCGGCTCGCTCACGGCTACGATTCAGTTGCCCGCAGGTACTCGTCAGGAGATTACGCGCGACCTGTCGCTCGAGATCTCGCAGCGCTTTAGAGAGGCATTCCCCGAGGAGCTGGAGATGGTGAGCGTGCGTGAGGGTCAGGCCGATACGGACAATACGTTCGCAGCGATGTCGGATAACGGTACTCACATCATCTCGATGAATATGCGTCTTGTAGAGAAGACCGAGCGTGAGAAGGGTCTTACGCAGATCGCCGATGAGATGCGTGCAATCCTTGACGAATATACCGAGATCCGCACCTTCACCGTAACTTCGGGCGCAGGCTCGATGGGTGGCGCAAGTGCAGTAGATATTGAGCTTTACGGTTACGACTTCGATACCTCGGATGCTCTGGCCGAGCAGATCGCAAACATCTTCCGCGAGACGGAGGGCTTTACCGAGGTTACCATTTCGCGTAACGAGTACACGCCCGAGTACCACGTCGATTTCGACCTGGAGAAGCTCTCGCGTGCAGGTCTGGACGTTACGACCGCCTCGATGTATCTGAGAAACCGCATCAACGGTTCGGTAACATCGTTCTACCGCGAGGATGGTGATGAGTATGATATTCGCGTACGTTACGACCGCAAGTTCCGCGAGTCGATCGAGGATATTGAGAACATCACAATCTACAACCAGACGGGACAGGGTATCAAGATCCGCGACATCGGTACCGTTAAGGAGGCTTCGACTCCCCCGACCATTACGCGTAAGAACCGCGACCGCTACGTTACAATCTCTGGTATCGTGGGTACGGGTTATGCGCTCAGCGAGATGGTGGAGATCGCACAGCAGAAGATCGACCAGATCGATATGCCCGCAGGATTTACCTGGGAGGTAGGCGGAACATACGAGGATATGCAGGATACGTTCGGCGACTTGGCCCTGCTGATGGCGTTGATGGTGATTCTGGTGTTCGTGATTATGGCATCGCAGTTTGAGTCATTGACCTATCCCTTCGTAATTATGTTCTCGCTGCCCTTCGCAGTGTTGGGTGTTGCGATCGGATTGGCCGTAACGGGTACGCCGCTTAACATTATGTCAATGCTCGGTGTGCTGATGTTGATCGGTATTGTGGTGAACAACGGTATCGTATTGGTGGACTACACCATCCTCTGCCGCGAGCGTGGTATGTCGATTATCGACGCTGTGGTTACGGCCGGACGAAGCCGTCTGCGCCCGATCCTTATGACCACGACCACGACCGTGCTGGGTATGATCCCGATGGCAGTGGGTAACGGCGTAGGTGCCGAGATGTGGAACTCGCTGGGTATGTCGGTGGCTTGGGGTCTGTCGTTCTCGACATTGATTACACTTATCCTGATCCCCACGCTCTTCGCATCGTTCGCTGTAAATGGCGAGAAGCGCCGCGAGAAGAAGGCTCTCAAAGAGCAGAACAACTAAAAAACGTAAATGTGTATGAAAGCAATATTTGTAGCGTGTAACCAGTCGATGTATGACGCGGTTATGGATTTGATGAAGGAGTTGGGAAT
>JAFOEH010000079.1 GCA_017380275.1 Alistipes sp. | reverse complement strand
GTTTCCGCTCGCGTCTGCGCAATAATATGGAGCTGCAATTAAAGCAGCAGGGCGCTAATGCGCTCTCGGAGGCAGAGAAGGAACTCTTAGGCGAGGATCTGATCAAGAAACTTACCGAAGAGGGTTACGATAACCTGAGTGCAGGCGAGCAGATGGCAGCGTGTGAGGCTCCCGTGGAGGTGCTTTGGGAGCGTATCCGCGCGCTGAACGACGAGCATTTGAATATTCTGCTCCGTGCAGGTCGATACAGCCACGACGATATTGAGCGCATTAAGAGCCACGATTGGCGATACTATGTGCCGATGTTCAAGCAAGATCTGAACGTCGAGGGCCTGATTGATCCTGCGGCAGTGTATGATGTCGATATATTCTATGGCACTCCTTCGGCGCCAAGCCTTAAACCTGCATTGGGACGTGATACGAAATCGCAGGACGTGTTCCGCAGTATGTATCAGTTGGGTCAGCGCTGTGTTGTGTTTGAGGTGCGCAATCGTGTAGCTCGCTCTTTGTACGACTTTACTATTTGGGCAAATGATCACTTAGGACTGTTTGAGACAAGAAAATATTGGCACGAAGGCATAACCTATCAAACCAAGACCGCAAGCGGTAAGTGGGTTGATGAGGATACGATGCCTTCGCGTGAAGAGCGAGAGCAGATGTTGGCAACACAGCGAGAGATTGCAACACTTAACAGAGAGCGTTTGGATATTTCTCGCCAGATCAAACGCCTCTCATCGCAGATCGAGGAGGTGCACTCCGAGCAGGCTGCCGATTTGATTGATGACGCACTGCGTGGTCTGGTTAATCGCAAGGAGGAGATTCTGGATAAGATTGTAAAATTGGAGGCGGATAGGAAGTGGCGCGCCAAGAAATCGAACTTTGATTTCGAGGATCCCACTTCGGCGCAGGCTATCGAACGTGAACGCACGGTACGCGTATGGATTGATGGCCGTGAGCACCGTATGGTCTTTGCTGATCCCGATATAGCAAGAGCCGTAAATGGCAATAAGAATGGAATAGTAAAGGCAATCGAGGCGTTAGGCAGACTGGTTGGTCCGTTTACTCGTTTCCGTGCGCAGATGAATACGCAATACTCTCCTGACTTTATTGTAAGCAACACATTGCGCGACTATCAGCACGCACTGCTTGCAATGGCCTTGGCCGAGCAGGGTGATATTACGCTCTCGTTCGCGGGTAACTATTTCCGCCACTTGGGGGATGTGTTCCGTTCACGCGGAATCAACTATAATCCCCTCTCGGAGGCGGAGTTGAAGGGTCGCATACCTTATTATAGCTATGAGCGTATGCACTCGGCCTATATTGCAGCGAAGATTGCTGGTGAGCAGATCACCGAAGAGGAATTTGATCGCGCTTATCGTGATGAGGTCGCCCTCAATCGAATATATCTGGAAGAGGTTTATGGTAAGGCTCGCGTGCGCGACACCTTTATAGACGCCTTCCAGCGCTACGGTGGTGCTACGGGCTTTATCCATCAGCTCAATTCAAAGCAGATCGAGAAGCAGCTGCGCGAGGCGATGTTGCTTAAAGAGGATGTGTTGGCTCGTCGCTATGTGGATCCCACTACACCATTCCGTCTGATTCGTGATGTGATTTCACGAGTGAGTGAGTCGATGGAG
>JAFOEH010000078.1 GCA_017380275.1 Alistipes sp. | reverse complement strand
GCAACAAAACAATCAAATATCCGTTTTTTTGATGTGCGGCGACGCTTTTGAGCGCAAAACACAAATAAAGTCCGATATTTTTTATATTTTTGTGATATTATGAGATACTATATTTACGCATTACTGATACTTCTTTCGCTATCGGCAACCGCCTGCCGAGGAGATGATGCCGAGGAGGCTGCAGTCGCAGAGGCGGAAGAGGTGCAACATACGATGCTATATGGCATTATAGCAGATGATTACACAACCGAATCGGGAACAATAACCCAGGGCGAGACGCTGGGCAAGATACTTGCGCGATATGGCGTATCGGCAGCAACGGTAGATCGACTGGACAAGGCGGCGAAGGATGTATTCCCGCTAAGACAGATTCGTGCCGGAAGGCCCTATACGGCTATGCTTGCGCAGGATTCGACGGGACGTAGGCTCGACTACTTCGTATATGAGAAGGATGTGGTGGAGTATGTGGTATTCGGATTTCAGAACGACAGCATCACCATCTCGCAGGGACAGAAGGATGTGACGATTCGCCGACAGATGCGATCGTCGGTCATTGAGTCGTCGCTCTGGGGTGCGATTATGCGCGACAGCCTGCCCTACGCCTTGGCGGCCGAGATGGAGGAGATATATCAGTGGACGGTGGATTTCTTCGGGATTCAGAAGGGTGACCGATTCACGGTCATCTACGACGAGAAGATGATCGATACGACGCACGTCGGCATAGGCCAGATATGGGGTGCGAAGTTCATTCACGCCGACAAGGAGGTGTATGCGATCCCCTTCAAGCAGGGCGACAAAGTGCAATACTGGGAGTCGAACGGTGCGTCACTTCGCAAGCAGCTGCTCAAGGCGCCGCTGAAATTCACGCGCATCAGTTCGCGCTTCTCGCGCTCGCGCCTGCATCCCGTACACCGAGTATATCGTCCCCACCTCGGAGTCGATTATGCCGCTCCGTCGGGCACGCCCGTACACGCTGTGGCGGATGGCGTGGTGTCGTTCAAGGGCTGGAGTGGCGGTGGCGGTAATACGCTACGCATCAAGCACGCAGGAAATCTGGAGACGGGTTATCTCCATCTGCGCGGATTTGCGAAGGGAATCAACAAAGGTACGCGCGTGAAGCAGGGCGATCTAATTGGTTATGTGGGAAGTACGGGAACATCGACAGGCCCGCACCTGGACTATCGCATATGGAAGAATGGTCAGAACATCGACCCGTTGAAGGTGCCACAGGAGCCTGCCGAGCCGATCGCCGAGAAGAACAAGGCTGCATTTGAGTCGGTGCGCGACCGCATCATAGCGGAGCTGAACGGAGTGGCAACACCAGATATGATAATAACAGACCTCTCGCAGTTGGAGATTCGTAGCGATTCGACAGCCGTAGCGGAGTCGGGTTCGGTGGATAAAAAGTAGCAAAATGATGGTAGATCAGCGAATCGAAAAGTTTATATCGAAACATCACGTTCTGACGCTCGCAACCTCGACGAAGGAGGGCGAGCCGTACTGTTGCAACTGCTTTTTTGCCTTTGATGCGGAGACGGCGGCCTTCATCTTCACCTCGGGCGAGGCTACTCACCACGCACAGATGATGATGCAGAACGACCGTGTGGCGGCAAGCGTGGTGCTCGAAACGCGAACGGTAGGAAAGGTACAGGGTTTGCAGATTACGGGACGCATAAAGCGCGCCATTGAGGGCGACAAGATGCGATACATCAAGGAGTTTCCATACGCTGCGGTGGCCGACCTGGAGCTGTGGCGACTGGAGGCTGATTTTATGAAATTAACGGATAACACTCTCGGATTCGGGAAGAAACTAATATGGCAGAGATCGGAGTAATAATCGTCGCCGGCGGAGCGGGGCGTCGTATGGGCGGAGCGTTGCCCAAGCAGTTTATGATGCTCGAGCAGCAGCCAATTCTTGCGCGCTCGATAAACCGCATACACGAGGCGCTGCCGAAGGCGGAGATCGTAGTAGTGCTGCCGGCCGAGCACATCGAGCTATGGCGCAATATGGCGGCACGATTTGATGTTGCGCGGCACAAGATTGCCATTGGCGGCAAGGAGCGCTTTCACTCGGTCAAGAGCGGTTTGGCCGCATTGAGCGAGGGTGTGCGCACGATTGCCGTTCACGATGCGGTGCGACCGCTGGCATCGAAAAAGCTCATTATACGCCTTGTATTGGCAACTGAGAAGCACGATGCGGTGATACCCGTTGTGGCTCCGGCCGATTCGTATCGCTCGGTGGAGGGGGATGACTCGAAGATCATCGACCGCTCGGCGTTACGTATGGTACAGACTCCGCAACTCTTTCGTGCAGAGGCTCTACGCAAGGCATACGAGCAAGAGTTCTCGGAGAGTTTTACCGACGATGCATCGGTGGTGGAGGCCGCAGGATACAAGGTAGCGCTCGAAGAGGGCGAAAGGGAGAATTTCAAGATAACAACACCGCTGGATATCACTCTGGCGCGTGCGATAATAACGGCAGAGGGTGAAATGTAGTTTCAAATACCACTTCGACCGCCGCACAATATGGCTGACGGCGCTCACGCTCACGCTATTTGCGGCGTGTGCAGTGCTGCTGTACGCGCTATACAAGGGCGGATTCTTCTCGGCATGGTTCGTATCGTTCGTAATGGCTATCTCGGCCTTGATGGTGCTCTCGATACCAAGACGTATCGTACTGATTGATCACAAACTGGAGATACAATGCGTGTTCGACATCACGGAGATTGACGTGCGCGAGATAGTGCGCATCAGAAAGGTGAGCAACCGCCGACTGAAGCGCAGTATAATGATATTTGGAAGTTCGGGATTCTTCGGCTACTACGGTAAATTCTTCGACCTGAGAGCATTCGAGACAATCACGCTGTACGCCTCGGAGTGGAATAACTTTGTGGAGATTACGGACATCTACGACAACCGCACATACGTCTCGTGTCGCGAGGCTAATGAGCTGATAGAGAGCGTACTACTGGCCAAAGCCAATGCACCCGAAGAGGAGGAGTAAGGGATGGAGGTGAGGTACACAACCGACAGGAATTCCATCAGACAGGTGGAGTACGACTTTGTGCAAACGGCCTTTGGCGAGATGCTCACGGCGTGGTGTTGCGAGCAAATGGAGCGATCGGGAGTGGATCGAGAGCGGCAGTTATGCTTTGCGACATTCACACCATATTTAGGACGCGAGGCCGTCCTTGCAGAGCTGCGGGCTCTATTTCCCTCGGCCACAATGAGAAAAATAGATTCTAAAGAGGATATAATCACCACCCCACCACAACGGATTTTGCTTGCGGGAACGCAGTTTCGCATAGATGTTTGGCGGGCGCTGCTCACAATCGAGCGCGGTAAAACAACGACCTACTCGGCACTGGCAACCATAGCGGGCCACCCTACTGCCGTGAGGGCCGTAGCTACGAGTGTAGGAAGAAATCCGATAAGTGTGATTGTGCCGTGCCACCGCATTGTGCCCGCATCAGGGGGAGTGGGTAACTACCACTCGGGGGCGGAGATCAAGCGCCGTCTATTGGAGTGGGAGGCGAGATAGGCTATCCCAAAGCTACATCCAGGAGCATCATCAGAGCAAAGCCAAAGGCCACGCCAATGGTTGCCACGTTCGAGTGGCGGCCACTCTGCGATTCGGGGATAAGTTCCTCAACCACAACGTAAATCATAGCACCAGCAGCATAGGCCAAAAGGAAGGGAAGGATGGGTTGCAGCCAATCGATCAAAAGGATTGTCACGATACCCGCCAAAGGCTCCACCACACCCGAGCCAACACCATAAGCGAAGGCCTTGCGGCGGCTGCGGAGGCTCTCCTTCAAAGGCATTGAGACGATAGCACCCTCGGGGAAGTTCTGGATAGCGATACCGAGCGAAAGGGCTAAAGCGGCAGCCATTGTGATATCGCCAGCACCCGTCATAGCACCCGCCAAGACAACGCCTACGGCCATACCCTCGGGGATGTTATGCAGCGTGACGGCCATAAAGAGCATCGACGAGCGGCCCATCTTCGACTGAAGGCCCTCGGGCTCCGTGGAGTCGAGGTGCTGGTGAGGAACGAGCGTATCGAAAACAAGCAACGAGAACATTCCGCAGAGAAATCCAGCCACAGCAGGCAGCCACTCGATGCCGCCACTCTCGGCGGTCATATCAATCGAGGGGATCAAGAGCGACCACACCGAGGCGGCCATCATAACGCCCGAAGCAAAGCCCAAG
>JAFOEH010000077.1 GCA_017380275.1 Alistipes sp. | reverse complement strand
ATTAACAATCGGGACGAAATAGCCCCAAAGAGTGGGAGAGAAACTCACCGCTATTAGTTCCATCAAAAACTTTATTTACTATGCCACGTTCAGTCAACGCTGTTGCGTCACGCGCAAGAAGAAAGAAGGTTTTGAAACTTGCCAAGGGTAACTTTGGTTCAAGGGGAAACGTTTGGACAGTTGCGAAAAACACTGTCGAGAAGGGTCTGCAGTATGCGTATGCACACCGCCAGATCAAAAAGAGAACATACCGTTCATTGTGGATCACTCGTATCAACGCTGCGGTTCGCGCTTACGGTATGACCTATTCAGAGTTTATGGGTAAGGTTAACGCCAAGGGTATCGCTCTTAACCGTAAGGTTATGGCTGATTTGGCGATGAACGAGCCCCAGGCATTCGAGGCAATTGTTAATGCAGTAAAATAGCGGATGGCCGCCTTGGGCGGCTATCAGATTGAGACGGCTACACTTCGGTGTGGTCGTCTTTTTTTTGTCGGATGTGTGCGGGGGGGGTGACAGAAATTTAGCCGCGCTGAGTAATAATCACAGCGCGGCCAAAAATATGGTTGTGAAGAGCGAGACTACGCCTCATCGGCAGGGTAGCGAACACCCAACAGACGACGAACCTCGTCGATGACCTGCATCGTAGCAAGCGAGGTGGCGTGGCTGTTAATCTCTGACTCGCAGCGGCCAGTGAGGACCAGATCGATGAATTCGTGGATCTCGTGGTAATACTCGTTGTGGCTGTCGGGAGTGCTTAAAGGCTCGCCCTCGACACGCTTCTCCTGTCCCGAGGCAGGTGCTTGACGCGGATAAAAACGAACGTCGACAGGGGTTTGGATGCGGTCAATAAGGATGTTGCCATCCTCGCCCTCGATCTCGGCGGGGAGGTGGGAGTTCGCGATCTTCGAGTAGAGAACGGTCGCGTTCATCCCCTCGTACTGCATATTCACAGCGCCCTGACCATCGGCCCCGCTCGACAGAACAACACCCTGAGCGGAGATAGACTGCGGTGCGCCGAAGAGTGCCACCAAAGGGTAGATGGTATATACGCCGATATCCATCATCGCACCGTTCGAAAGCTCGGGACGGAAGGCGTTGAGAACGATGCCCTCCTTGAACTTGTCGTAGCGCGACGAGTATTGGCAGAATGATGCGAAGTAACGGCGAGGGGTGCCTATGCGGTGGAGATTCTCCTTCACGGCGCGGAAGTTGGGCGAGAGAGTACTCTTCATCGCCTCCATCAGTGCAACGCCATTTCGCTGTGATGCCTGAATCATCAGCTCAGCCTCGCGAGCATTGGAGGCCATAGGCTTCTCGCACAGGACGTGCTTGCCGCAGTCCATACACAGTGTGGCCTGCGAGCAGTGCATATAATTGGGCGATGCGATGTAGATGGCATCGACAATGTCGCTTGAGGCCATCTCTTCGAGCGAAGTGAAGACGTGTGGGATGGAGTGTTTGGCAGCGAACTCCTCGCCACGCTCGCGTGTGCGTGAGCATACGGCAGCAAGCTCGAAGCGCTCATCCTCGCGCGCGCCTGCGATAACCCAATCGGTGATGAAGTTGGTGCCGACAACACCGAAACGTACTTTTTTCATCGTGGTGGTATTTTAATAAAAACGCCCCTCGATGAGAAGGGGCGCTTAGTTGTGTAATTATTGTATTACATAAGAAGCTCGCGTGCGTGACGAACGCAAACGCCCAACTCCTTAACTGCATTTGACCAAGGCTTGATCTCGTACTCGAGCTCGATGTCGCAGTAGATGGGCCACTTCTGATCCTTCAGCAGGTTCAAAACCTCCTTCAAAGGAGTCTCGCCCTGACCCCATACCTGGTTGGTATTAGCGGGCTCGGTGTTCTTACCGGTCTTATCCTTGAGGTGGATGCTGTAGATACGATCGTGGTACTTGTTGATGAAATCAACGGGGTTCTTACCGGTTGAGCCGAAGTAGTGACCACAGTCGAAGTTAAGCATAATAGAGGGTGATACTGCCAAGATAGGATCGCAGCTGAAGCCCTCCTCTGCGTACTGCATATGGTTGTGCATAGCGATGTAGATGCCGTGCTTCTCAGCGAAGGGAGCCAACTTCTGAGCTGCCTCGAGGCTGATCTCCTGAGTGATAGCCTTAGCACCCATAGCCTTAGTAGCCTTGCAAGCGTACTCGATCTCCTCGTCAGACCAGTTTGCGGGAGCAAACTTAACGATGTGAATCTCGATACCTGCGTCGTTGAACTGCTTGCGAACAGCCTCTACCTTAGCCATATCCATATTTACACGCCAAGCCTTAAGGTCTGCGTTGTACTTGTCGATCTCAGCCTGCTGCTCTGCAGTGAGCTGGGGACGTCCGGGACGCTCGCCGGGTTTGGGGGCGGGCATCTTAGCACGAGCCTCGGCCATAATGCGCTGCTGGGGATTCTCGGGAACACCCAATACACGCTCCAAGTCGTTGCTCATAAGCTCCAGCGAACCGAGGTTAGCCTGCTTACAGTAAGCGATGATCTCGTCAACGGTCTTTGCGGGCATTGAACGCCAGCTGTAAGTGATACAGCCGATCTTAACGCCGTGGAAGTTTGAGTTGATGCCAGTAGAGTTAGCTGCGGGAGCTGCTGAATCTGATGCACAAGAGGTAAGAGCTGAGGGGAGGAATGAAGCCATTGCCAGGCCCATAGCCGACTGCTTCAAGAATGTGCGTCTTGAAGTCTTCTGCTCGAAAAGTTTCTTCTGATCCATAGTGTGAATTGTTTTTAGGTTCCTAACAAAGATAGAGATAATTTTTCAATGTACGCAAGCAAAATTAAAATTTTTTAATCAGCGTATATGAAAAATTTCTAAAACTCCACCTTGGGAGCTGCGGCAGCACTTGCATCGGCCTCGAAGTAGGCCTTCTGGTCGAATCCGAAAATCATAGCAACAAGGTTGGCGGGGAAGCGACGAACGGCTACGTTGTACTGCTGTGTAGCATCGTTGAATTCCTTGCGAGCAACGGTGATGCGGTTCTCGGTGCCCTCCAGCTGAGCCTGCAGTTCGAGGAAGTTCTGGTTTGCCTTAAGGTCGGGGTAGTTCTCCGAAACGGCGATTAGGCGACCGAGGGCTGACGTAACTGCCGATTGCGCCTGCTGGAACTCTGCAATCTTCTCGGGAGTGAGCTCATCGAGCGAGATGTTCACCGATGTGGCCTTTGAGCGGGCATCAATGACTGACTGGAGTGTTGACTCCTCGTGTGAGGCGTAGCCCTTGACCGTAGATACGAGGTTGGGAATGAGATCGGCGCGACGCTGATACTGCGTCTCTACGTTTGACCAGGCATTACGAACTGTCTCGTCGAGCGTAACCATATTGTTGTAGGTTGAGCACGACGTGAGTGACGAGATGGCCACGATGGCCACAAGAATAAGTCTTTTCATAGTATTATAGATTTTTATTTGTT
>JAFOEH010000076.1 GCA_017380275.1 Alistipes sp. | reverse complement strand
GTTCTGCAGCAGATGCTGGAGCCTATCCGTGCGCGCCGTAAGGAGTATGAGCAGGACATCGAGGGCGTATATGAGATCCTGAAGAAGGGTTGCGATGTGGCTCGTGCCGAGGCTGCCGAGACGCTCGATATGGTACGTCGTGCGATGAAGATCAACTACTTCGACGATAAGGAGCTGATCGCTCGTCAGGCCGAGATGTACAAGTCTGTAAAATAGTTAAAACTGCAAATCCCCTTTGGGGCAACTTATGTTCAGGGATTTAAGACGAAACATATTGGAGTGGACCTTGAGCCTGCTTCGTCGCCTCAGCCGCCGCCTCAGCGAGCGACAGATGATCGCCCTGCTGGCCATTGTTGTGGGCCTTCTGGCGGGCTTGGGAACCTGCTTCTTTGAGATGCTGCTGCACGGTGTGCGCTCGGCTCTTGTGACGTGGTTTCCCTCCGACAGGGCACAGGTACTCTTTTTGATCTATCCTGCCATCGGTATCATCCTGGCTACTCTGTTCGTTAAGTATATCGTCCGCGATGAGATCTCGGAGGGCGTTACGCGCGTTCTGTACGCAATGTCGCGTCGTGATTCGCGTATCGCCAGCCACAACTGCTGGTCGTCGATCGTGGGTGGTGCTACCACCATTGGATTCGGTGGCTCGGTCGGACCCGAGGCCCCCATCGTGCTTACGGGAGCCGCCATCGGCTCCAATGTGGGCAAGCTGGCCCGCCTTAACTATAAGGATCTCACGCTTCTGCTCTGCTGTGGCGCGGGAGCGGCCGTGTCGGCCATCTTCAAAGCCCCCATCACAGGCGTGGTCTTCGTTCTGGAGATCCTGATGCTCGGCATCACCTCCACCTCGATCTTCCCGCTGCTGTTGGCCTGTGTAACGGCAACTACGACAGCGCTTATCTACCGCGGCTTCGATCCCATCATCGCCGTTACGCTGAGCGAGGCTGATGTCTTTGTGATCAACCAGATTCCGTTGTATGTTCTGCTGGGTGTCTGCTGCGGACTTATGTCGTACTACTTCACCTCGATGAACTCGATAATCGGAACGTTCGTCAAGAATATCTCCTCGCAGACCAAGCGCTGGGCCTTCGCGGGCGTTGTGCTGGGTGTGCTTATCTTTATCTTCCCGCCGCTCTATGGTGAGGGTTACGAGGGACTTACCTCGCTTATGCACGGCAATGTGACGGCGCTGTTCGATAAGTCGCTCTTCTTCAAGTTCAGCTCTATCGAGTGGGTTGCCATCATCTACGTTACGGCCATTATGTTCTTCAAGGTTATCGCTATGGCCACCACCAATGCCTCGGGCGGTGTGGGAGGAACCTTTGCGCCGTCGCTCTTCGTGGGAGCCTTTATGGGAGCTATCGTGGCTTTGGTCTGCAATACTCTGTTCGACTGGAATATCCCCATCGTTTCGTTCACGCTGGTAGGTATGGCAGGCGTTATGGCGGGGGTTATGAAGGCCCCGCTTACCTCGATCTTCCTTATCGCCGAGCTCTCTAATGGCTACGGGTTGTTCATCCCGCTGATGATCGTTGCTGCTATCTCGTTTGCGGTGGATTACGCTCTCGACCGCGACTCGATCTACACCAAGCAGCTGCGTATGCGTGGCGAACTTCTCACGCACGATAAGGATCAGTCGGCCTTCGTCTTTATGAAGCTGGAGGATCTGATGGAGACCGATTTTATCCGCATCAAGGAGAATATGACTCTGGGCGACATCGTACATATCATCTCCTCGGCTCGCCGCAACATCTTCCCCGTGATCGACAACTTCGGACACCTGCTGGGCGTTGTCCAGCTGGACGATCTGCGCGAGGATATGTTCAAGCAGGATCGTTGGGGCCGCTCGATTACCTACTATATGATCCAGCCCCCGTATAAGATTCTCGAGCACGAGCAGGTGCAGAGCGTTCTGCCTCGCTTCGAGGAGAACCACACCTGGATGCTGCCCGTTGTCGATCGCGATAATCGCTATTTGGGCTTTATCTCCAAGTCTCGCATCCTGAACGCTTACCGCGAGGCGCTGGTTAAGATCTCGCAGTAGGATAACCCAAGAAAAGATTGCATTTGATTATGAAACCTCTAAAGAATATTATCTTCGACTTCGGCGGTGTCCTTGTCGATTGGAATCCCCGTTATCTCTACGACAAATACTTTGGCGACGAGGAGCGCAGCGAGTGGTTCTTGAATAACATCTGCCCCTACTCGTGGAATCTGCAGATGGATGGCGGCAAACCCTTCGCCGAGGGCGTGAGAGAGCTGCAGGCCCTGCATCCCGAGTGGAAAGAGGCTATCGCCATCTACCATACCCGCTGGATCGAGATGATGGGTGGCGAGGTCGAGGGTACGGCTGATGTTTTGCGCCGCCTGAAGGCCGCCGGCTATAAGATCTATGGCCTTACCAACTGGTCGGCCGAGACCTTCCCGATGATCTGCGACACCTACCCCGTCTTTGGCGAGTTCGACGGCATTGTCGTCTCGGGCGAGGAGCACCTGCTCAAACCCGATGCTGCGATCTATCGTTGCCTTCTCGAGCGCTATGCACTCACCCCTGCAGAGTCAATCTTTATCGACGATAACGAGGCCAACGTAGCTGCCGCTATCGAGTTGGGCATCGAGGCCCACCGCTTCCTCTGCGCTGCGGAGCTGGAGCGCTCGCTTCGCGAGGATTACGGTCTTGAGTTTTAGAGATTGCAACCTTAAAACATAACCGCTATGAAACGACTTCTCCTTCTCCTTACGCTCTGCTCGCTCAGCCTTGTGGCTGCGGCGCAATCTGTTGCAAAGCCTCAGTCGATTATCTTCGAGACCGATATGGGCAACGACATCGACGATGCTATGGCGCTCGATCTGCTCTTCAAGAATATGGATCAGGGCAATATCAACCTCCTGGGCGTGAGCGTTCACAAGAACAATCCCCACTCGGCCGAGTATATCGACATTATGCGCCATTGGTACGGCTACAAGAAGCTCCCCATCGGTGTCAATACCGCCTGCGTTACGGATATGGATTGCGTCGATTACTGCACCGTTGTCAGCCAATTAAAGGACGAGAAGGGCAAGCCTCTGTTCCGCCGCTCGAAAAATCCCAAATATGAGGAGGCTGTCGATATGTACCGCCGCATCCTTGCCGAGCAGCCCGATAAGTCGGTCGTCATCGTCACAGTCGGCTTCTCAACCACTATGGCCCAGCTGCTGCAGAGCGGCCCCGATAAGTATTCGCCCCTCTCGGGTCGAGAGCTTGTCGAGCGCAAGGTCGAGTATTTCTCGATTATGGCGGGAGAGTTCGTCCTGCCTAACTATCGCGAGTATAACGTCTGGAACGACCTCGAGGCCTCGAAGTATTTCTTCTCGGAGTCGCCCATCCCGATGGTTGTCGTTCCCTGGACGCTGGGCGATCAGATCCAGTACCCGGGCAGCAGCATAGCCAACGACTTTAAGTGGGCCAACAATCCGATGGTCGAGGGCTACAAAGCCTACCTGAAGATGCCTTACGATCGCCCGACGTGGGATGTTATCTCGGCTCTCTACGCTTGTCATCCCGATGCCGATATGTGGACACTCAGCCAGCGAGGCGATGTGAAGGTCGTAGGCGAGGGCGTTACCGAGTTCACCCCCGATGCCAATGGCCGCTACCGCATCATTGAGCCTACCAAGGAGCAACGCGATAGGATCTTGTCTTACTTCATTAAGACTCTCACGACCAAACCCAAATCTCATAAATAAAGCCGTATAACAAGGCCCTTTCTGCGTTACGCTTGCCCTCAAAATGCTCACATACGCTTTAGTATGCTGTGCTTTTTCGGGCTTCGCAAGCCTTGAAATGCCTCTTGTTATACGACTTTAAGAAAAAGGTTGTCCAATTCTATATTCGGACAACCTTTTTTACATCTTATATATGTATTGCGTTTGCTCGCTCCATCTCTTTGCCATCGTCTCAGAATCAAAAATTCCGAAGATGGTCGAGCCACTACCCGACATCGCGGCATACACCGCACCCGATTCGAGCAACTCCTCTTTTATTCTTGCCAGCGCAGGATGAGCCTTGAATACCGACTCCTCAAAATCGTTCTTCACGCTCCCTTGCCACCTATCGATAGGCTCCGCCACGCGCTCCGTGAGTCTTCGCTCTGGCACGGCTGGCCTCACTCCCGCATACGCCTCGCGTGTTGAGACACTCTCGTCGGGTTTTATCAGCACCAACCACCGCCCCTTAATATCAATCTCGATGGGTGTCATCACCTCTCCGCGACCTTCGCACAGCTGTGGCGTGTTGCGCACGAAGAATGCCGTGTCGCTACCCAACTCTGCCGCCCGCTCAATCAACTCGGCCTCCTGCAGCCCCAAAGAGTAAATCTCGTTCAGCGCCACAATCACCGCCGTGCCATCGGCCGATCCGCCACCCAAACCCGCTCCGAAGGGGATCTGTTTGTGTAGTGTTATCTGCGCCTGCCCGATGCCGTAGCGGCTCTGCATCAGCCTGAGTGCCTTCATACAGATGTTCTGCTCCGTGTCGCAATCAATCTCCATACCCACGATGTGAAGCCCCGACTCGCCCTCGCAGGCCACAACCTCCACCTCGTCATATAGTCCCGCAACGGGCACCATCACCGTCTCCAGGTCGTGATACCCATCCTCACGGCGACGCAATACATCCAAACCTATATTTATCTTGCAATTAGCCTTAAGTTTCATATTCGCAGTTATTTAATCGCCTCGATCAGTTTCTTCGCAGCCTCCACCAACGTCGGTCGCAGACGCTCCACGCGGCTCTCCCAATCCTCTATCGTGCCGTCGCACGCATCACTCACCACCTTGAGCATATACATCTTCGGCTCAGCCTTGCCACTCTGTTGTGCATAGAATTTCGTGGCCCTTACGATGGCATAACTCTCCATATCCATACAGTCGTGCGGCTCGATGAGTCGGCGCTGCTCGGCAGGCGTATCTGCCCCGATGAAGTTGTCCGACGAAGCTATGCTGCATCCCTCGTCACCCGTTCCAAGCAACTCTGGTTCGGTCGCGAAAATCGAGTCGATATAGATATCGCCCTGCACCACCGTCGAAGGTCTGAGCAGCGTTCCATAGGGATGGCGGAACGATCCGCACGTTCCGATGTTTATCACCGCATCGTACTCGTCCTGCACGAGTGCCGCGAGTGTAGCCTCAAATGCGCGTAGCTTACCCACGCCCACGAAACAGATGTCGCACTCGCCCTTGAGCTGCTCGATACCCTGCCCGCCGATCTCGGCCTCAACCGCCACAAGTAAAAGAATCTTTTTCATTCTCCGGAAAGTTTGTTTCTACAAAAATACAAACCTTTCCTCTAAAATCACTCTCGGCGCGGTAAATTCTCAAAAAATCTTCTGCACGAAAATTGCACATCCACCATCGTGATCTCCATCGAACAGATAATCCACTCCCGCACCGGCCAGCACCTGCCACGCTGGGCCGTCTATCTGCTGCGCCGTCTTCTTCACGAGCAGCGCATCAACCTCCTCCTTAAGTCGGGCCAGTCGCTTCCTCCTGCCGATTTCCTGCGCCACGTCTTTCGAGAGCTGGAGATCTCGAGTCGCGTGCGTTTTCTTTCTAACCTGCCTGCTTCGGATCGCTATATCTTCGTTGCCAATCACCCCTTCGGGGCTCTGGATGGGATGTTGCTTGCCGATATGTTGCTGCGCGAGTGGAGCGATGTGGGCGTTGTCGTGAACGACCTTCTGATGCATATCGAACCCCTCCGCCCGCTCTGGATTCCCGTCAATAAATTTGGCCGCCAGAGCCATCCCTACCTCCGCCTCTACCACGAGGCCCTCCTCTCACCCACCAAGCAGATCCTCACCTTCCCTGCGGGGCTCTGCTCACGCTTTTGCGATGGCCGCGTTACGGATCTTGAGTGGCGCGACCGCTTCGTGCGTGATGCCGAGCGCTACGATCGCCGCATCGTACCCGTCTATGTCGATGGCATACTCTCTCAGCGATTTTATCGTCTCGCGCGCCTACGTCAGGCGCTGGGCATACGGTTTAATGTGGAGTTGCTGCTACTTGCAAGTGAGCTGTTCTCTCAACGAGGTAGCGAGATTACGATTACTCTCTCACGCCCCATCGACCCCCATACACTCCCGGGCACACCTGCCCAGAAATGCCAACTTATCCGCCACGAAGTCTATGCAATGGGGTAGGGTAGAGTGATGTGCAATAACAAAAGGCAACCTCTCGGTTACCCACAAAACAAAAAAGGAGCCACATAATGTGACCCCTCTTCAGAGCTGTTGACGAGGATTGAACTCGTGACCTCTTCCTTACCAAGGAAGTGCTCTACCACTGAGCTACAACAGCATTTACCCTTATCGAGCGGTGCAAAAGTATGAAACAAATTTGAATCAACCAAAAAATCCGACCTCTTTTTGCAAATTTTCTTCAAAAAATATCGAAAATGGCCGCCAACATCCCTCCTGATGCTCTTTTCGCTCCCTCAAAATCCCATCCTCTCCCTCCGGTCAGACACTTCATACCCCCTCTGTTGCCCACTTTCGCTCTCGGAAATCACCTCTTTATATATAAAGCTGTCAATTTTTATTGTTAATTTATCAATATCAACTATTTTTGCAGCCGTAAAAACGTTTGACAATGCAGAAACCGACAAAAGCAAATGCTCTGGCCCTCCTTCCCCTGCTGGTATTTCTGGGGATCTATCTCGTGGGCTCAATCATCGCCAACGACTTCTACAAAATCCCGATCACCGTAGCAGGTATGGCCGCCTCGATCGTTGCCATCGCAATGACACGCCATCGCACCATCGCCGAGAGCATCGGTGACTACTCGCGCGGAGCTACCGATCACAATATTATGCTGATGATCTGGATCTTCGTTCTGGCGGGTGCTTTTGCCTCTTCGACCAAGGCTATGGGGGCTGTGGATGCCATCGTCGATCTCACTTTGCGCATCGTCCCCGAGCAGTTCCTCCCTGCAGGAATCTTCTTCGCCGCCTGCTTCACCTCGCTGTCAATTGGTACTTCGGTTGGCACAATAGTAGCCCTCACACCTATCGCCACAGCTATCTCAACCCAGACGGGTTGCTCAATGCCGTGGATTGTAGCCATCGTTGTTGGTGGAGCGTTGTTCGGTGATAATCTGTCGTTTATCTCCGACACTACCATCGCCGCCACACGCACTCAAGGCTGCTCGATGCGCGATAAATTTCGCACCAACGTTGCTATCGTCGCACCTGCTGCCGCTATCACTCTGCTGATCTATATCTTCTCGTCCGAGCAGGCCATCTCCTACGCTGCTACCGCAATCGACTCTCCGTGGTACACGATGATTCCCTACCTGCTGGTACTCGTTATGGCCGCCGCAGGTGTCAATGTGCTGAAGGTCCTTGTTGCCGGAATTCTTTCGTCGGGCCTTATCGGAATCTGCTGCGGCAAGGTCTCTGTCCTGGATTGGTTCTCGACGATGGGGCAGGGTATCGACTCAATGGGACAGCTCATCATCATCACTATGATGGCGGGCGGAATGTTGGAGATGATCCGCATCAACGGCGGTATCAACTATCTGATTTCGCTCCTCACTTCGCGCCTTAGCTCGCGCCGTGGAGCCGAGGCCTCAATTGCAACGCTCGTCGTTGTGGCCGACATCTGCACTGCCAACAACACCGTGGCCATCATCTCCGTGGGCTCCATCGCCCGTGATATCGGCCAGCGTTTTGGCATCGCACCGCGCCGCGTGGCGAGCCTGCTGGATACCTTCTCGTGTTTTATTCAGGGCCTCCTTCCCTACGGTGCGCAGTTGCTGATGGCGGCAGGCTTGGCGGCAATCTCGCCTGTCGAGATTATCCGCTACCTCTACTATCCCTTCATTATGGGCCTTTGTGCGGCTGTGGCAATCCTCGTCCAGCGTCCCCGCTGTAACGATTAATTAACTGTTTTGTAGCTCCAAATGTGTGAATTTGAGCGTCAAATGTTTGCAATGTGATAAAAAAAACATATCTTTGTCGCATATTTGGCTTAATGCGAATCCAAATTTTCACAAATAACTAAAAATTAATGACAATGAAGAAGATTTCATCACTTTTGATGGTCGTAGCTGCTGCATTTATGGTATCTTGCGGCGGTAACGCACAGAAGGCTGCTCCCGCTGAGGAGGCTGCTAAGAAGTTGCCCGTAGCTGTTCAGTTGTACAGCGTACGCGGTGATATGGAGGCTGATTTCAAGGGCACTCTCCAGAAGATCAAGGCTCTCGGTTTCGATGGCGTTGAGTTCGCTGGTTTGTTCGAGAACGATCCTGCACAGGTTAATGCTTGGTGCAAGGAGATCGGCCTGAACCCCATTTCAGCTCACGTGCCCCTGGCAGATATGTTGGCTGACGTTGACAAGGTAATCGCTGACTACAAGGCTGTAGGTTGCGAGTACATCGTAGTTCCCTACGTAACCGAGGAGCGTCGTCCCGGTGGCGAGTTGTTCTTGCAGATGGTTGAGGAGATCCGCGCTATCGGTGAGAAGTGCAAGGCTGCTGGTCTTACCCTTCTTTACCACAACCACGACTTCGAGTTCAAGAAGCTCGAGAGCGGTGAGCACGGTTTGGATTACCTATACTCTAACGTTCCTGCTGATCTGTTGCAGACCGAGCTCGACCAGTGCTGGGTACACTACTCTGGTTTGAATCCCGTTGAGTACTTGAAGAAGTACACCAACCGTTCACCCGTTGTTCACCTCAAGAACTACCACATCGAGGGTGAGATGGAGGGCGATCCCTATGCACTTATCGGTTTGAACGAGGGTGAGGAGAAGAAGTCATCAGCTTTCGAGTTCCGTCCCCTTGGCCACGGTGTAGTTGATATCGCTGCTATCGTAGAGGCTGCAACCAACGAGGTAGGTAGCAAGTGGCTCGTAGTTGAGCAGGACAACCCCTCAATGGACAAGACTCCTATGGAGTGCGTTGCAATGAGCGTTGAGTACCTGAAGTCAATCGGTGCAATGTAATCGTAGGCGAGCAGCGCTCGCTTGAAAATAAAAACCTGTTCCCATATCGGGAGCAGGTTTTTTTGTTTTACATAATGTACTTGCAAGTAATCGGTATGTAGACTCTCACACGAGCGAACCTTCTTTTCCGGAATTATCTACCTTGATACTGTTATTAATATGTCATTGCGAGGAACGCAGCGACGTGGCAATCTATTATCTTTAGGTGAATATGATAGGTCTTCGCAGAAGCTCTATATGCACCTGCCAACAAAAAAGGCGACCCAAAAGGATCGCCTTTTCATATTGAAAGCGCATTTGCTTACTCTACCGTACCAGCCTCAGCCGAACGTTCACGCACTTGTGCATAAATATATCATAAATTCCTCTTCGGAGTGCAGCGACCTAAGCCTCCCTTTCTCAAAGGGAGGTTTGGAGGGAATGT
>JAFOEH010000075.1 GCA_017380275.1 Alistipes sp. | reverse complement strand
TGTACTCTTCGGGTCGCTTTGGCTGATAGCGCGAATAATCGCCCTCATCTGTTTTATGTCGGTCTTGGTGTACATTGTCTATTCGTTTCTATCTATTCGCCCAATCGAATAGTGCGGAGTAGAGTAGTGCCTATCGCCACTACCGTAATCTCGCTCTCTCTGGTTTCGGGCTATCGTGCGCCAATTCGGCAGCAGGAATATGAGTGCATTTGGGATCAAATCCTCCTCAAAGGATTTCGTTGCTCTATCTTTTTTTGTTTTCTTTCTCTTCATTGTCTTTGGCTTTGTTTGTGGAGCGCGGGGAGTTCGAACCTCTAACACGCTCGGAGTAAAATTCATCAAAACCTCCGCTTGACGCTCCATTCACCGCGTGAGCCTCACGGCTGAGCGCGGCTTACAACCAAAAATCAAATCATCACTTAATACTTATGGACCAATACAAAAGTTGCGTAGTGGCAGGGCGAGGGTTCGAACCTCCTTTTGCTTTGTTGTCTGATTACCGTTGAAAATTACTCGCGTGTCCACTCCACGCATTTCCCTGCCTGTGATTCTACTTTAATACGTCGCCTACTTTGTGGATTCTCATCTCGTCCTTAACTGCGAACACGCCTGCCAATGCCATCATTGCATCACGACGAGTGATATTGTCGATGCCCATCACCTCGGCCATCACCTTGATGCGGTTGGCAACGATCTGGCCGAGAGACGTACCTGCGGCCTCGTCGTTCTCATCTATTCCGAGTGAGTTTATAATCTCACCTCGTAGGCGCTTGGCATTTTCTGTGAAGATTGTTTCAACCAACTCTTTGCTTACCTCGCCCACAACATCACCTGTGAGGGTGCCAGTATTTTCTCCGCCCATTAGCTTCGCCGGTGCATCCCAATCGAACACCCCCCCCACTTGGGTTTCAGTGTTAATCGAGCACTGCTCATTCAACTCTTCCTGAGTAAAATTCTTTTCGTCTTTCATAGTTGTAAAAAATTAGTTGTTAGTGAATAGTGATCTGTTCAATGTCATCGTATGCTCTTTGCAGTGCCTCGTTCAGTCGTCGATTCTCGGTACGCAGATGGTCAATCGTTGCAATATGCTTCTCTTGGACGTTCCGCGAAATGATATCCGCCTCACGTTTTTGCTCATTCAGTCGCTCGATATTGCCGCGAAGATTCTCTATTGTGGCCCATTGGTCGATGATTCTCCCATTCAGCTCGGCCTCCTTGGCTCGTCGGGCACTACGCTCGTCGGCAAGCGCCCGTTTCCACGACTCAATGCAGCCCTTCAATCGCTCGCACTCCTTTGTCAGCAGTTCGATTTTGCGCCGATAGACGGCTCTTGGTGTGAAGTCAAACATAAATTAGTCTCCTTTGTCCACTTTTAGCCGTTTTCACGCACTTTTCTTACCTCTTTGGCGTAGTTGTCCGCTTGGGAGCGCACGATGGATAAATTCTGCCTTAAAGCCTCAATTTGGTTGTTGCGACTCGTGAGCTCTTTTTGCAGGCGTGTTGCTTCGGCTATGCCGCGTCGGATCTCTTTGCGCATTTGCGCCATTTTGTTGCGATCCTCGGCGATCTTCTGCTCGGCGTCTGCGAGCTGCTTCTGTGCCTTCTTTTCGAGTAGGTCCGCAATGCGAAACTGCTCGATAGCCTCCACCTTTTCGGCTTCGGCTTGGCGCAGATCAGCTTTGAGTTTATCCACCACACGCTCCCACGTGCGGATCCGGTGTCGATAGACTGTCTTTGGCGTGGGGTCAAGCCCCAATAATTTTTTTAGTTTCATCTTTCTTCCTTGTTTTGGTTGGGCCGTGCGAGGGAATCGAACCCCCGTGATCGTGAAAATAAACAGTGTGTTAAGAGTGTGCAATAACTTGAACAAGACTTACCTTTCACGGCCTCCGATGGCCTCCCGGCTGTCGGTTATTTTCTATTCAGATACTTGTGCAACATTGGGTCAAGGATCATCATCAGTGGCAGCGAGAATACGCAAGCGTTCATAATCTTCAAGCACCAATCTTCCTTCACGTCTATTAGCGTATCAGCACCCGCACCTCCGATGGGAATACATACGCCGAGCACCAATAACGCTGAGGCGAAATCTCTATGCGCTCGCAGGTAATCAATAATCTTCTTCATAGCTCTATCCAAAACTTGGTGATTCAACAAAGTCATATTCCTCCTCGACAATCACCGCGTCCTCGACGGGCGGCACCCACATAGCCCCTACGGGCGTTCCGAGGTAGTCGTCGCACGTGATCACCTGTGGCGTGAGCACGGGGTTGCTTTTCTTTGAATAGGCAGCGCCGAAGATTGCGCCCATTCGTCCATAAAGATCATCTGCCATAGTCGTATTAGTTTTTGATTTTCTTCACAGTTAGAGTCAGCCCCTCGCTCTTGCACGAGAAGCGGTAGGGTATGAGCTTCTGCATAGCGTATGCGGTGTTCTTCTGGCTATCGAGATCGTAGCCATCAGCGCACTGCACCGTAATGCTCTGCCCAGCACGCATCGTTCGTAATACATCGCGTGTAATTTTCTCTGCATTTTTCGTCGCCATAACCTTTAATAAAGTTGTTCGTTTGTTTGCAAAAAGAGAGAAAACTGCCTACCTTTGTAGGTGAAAAGTGTATGGTATATCCGATCAAAAGTCGGCAGCCCTCTCTTTG
>JAFOEH010000074.1 GCA_017380275.1 Alistipes sp. | reverse complement strand
TGACAACTATATCGTTGAGCCCGAGACGCTGAGCACGGATGCCGAGATGGACTCGCTCTATGCAGCGCGCCTGAAAGTGCTCGTATCGCCCATACACCTACCCTACAACGAGCTTGTACGCTCGTACATAAAGCGTTACACAGATTCGTCGGGCTTGATGAGTCGTGTGCTGTCACTGGCACAGTACTACTTCCCGATGATTGAGGAGGAGCTGATAAAGGCCGAGCTGCCCGTTGAGTTGCGTGCTATGGCGATCATCGAGTCGGCACTGCAGGCGACGGCTGTGTCGCGCGTGGGAGCCAGCGGTATGTGGCAGTTTATGCCCGTGACGGCAAGAGCTTATGGATTGGAGGTGAACACGATGGTGGATGAGCGTTTTGATCCATACAAGGCGACTGCGGCAGCGTGTAAGTATATGAAGGACCTTTACAAGATGTATAACGACTGGAGCCTGGCCATAGCGGCGTACAACTGCGGTCCGGGTAATGTGAACAAGGCGTTAGCCCGCACGGGAGGATCACCGCAGTCGTTCTGGGATGTGTATTGGCACCTGCCGCGCGAGACTCGCGGATATGTGCCTGCGTTTATCGCAGCGACTTACGCTTACGCATATCACGAGGCGCACAACATCTCGTACAGCGAGCCCCCAATGCCTATTGCAGTAGATACGATTCAGGTGACGCGACTACTGCATCTGGGACAGGTATCTTCGACGATTGATGTATCGCAGGAGGCGCTGAAGCTCCTTAATCCGCAATATAAATTGGATATCATTCCGGCAACAAACAAGCAATACACGTTGGTGTTGCCGACAAATCGCATAACGACATACATCGCTAATCAAGATTCGATCTTCGCAAAGGACTCAACATATCTGAAAGAGTACCTCAACCCCGAGGTGGTGAAGAAACAAATCACACAGACGGCAACGACCTATCGAGTGAAGAAGGGCGATACACTGGGTGCAATCGCGCGCCGACACGGTGTGACGGTACGTCAGCTGATGACGTGGAACAATCTGCGTAGTGCCGATAGGCTCAGCATCGGTCAGCGACTGCAAATTATGAAACGATAAGCGATGATTTTCAACGACGGCGACATAATCGTAGCTCCTGCCACGCCGATGGGCGGAGCATTATGCCTTGTGCGCCTTAGTGGCGAGGGCTCTATCGAGTTGTGCGACAAGGTGTTCAGAGGGCGACGCCGATTGACCGAAGCGGCTGCTTCGACGCTGCATTACGGCGAGATTGTGGACGCAGAGGAGGTTGTTGATGATGTGGTTGTGAGCATCTTCCGCGCACCACACTCGTACACTGCGGAGGAGTCGGTGGAGATCTCGGCACACGGATCGAGATATGTCGTGGAGCGAATCCTTGCGCTACTGATACGCTGTGGGGCACGAATGGCCGAAGCGGGAGAGTTTACGCGTAGGGCTTTTCTTGCGGGCAGAATGGATCTATCTCAGGCCGAGGCAGTTGCAGACATAATTGCAGCTGATTCGCACGCTTCGCACGCCGTTGCCGCAACGCAGATGCGAGGGGCATATTCTCAGGAGTTGGAGACGTTGCGTGGGCAGCTGCTGCACATCACATCGCTGTTGGAACTGGAATTGGATTTCTCGGAGGAGGATGTTGAATTTGCTGATCGAGGGGAGCTCGCATCTCTGCTTGCACATACGCAGCAGAGGGTGAATTCGTTAGCCGCTTCGTTTGCGCTGGGAAACGCTCTGAAAGAGGGAGTTACGGTGGCTATTGCGGGCCGTCCGAATGTAGGAAAGAGTACGCTACTGAACAGATTGGCGGGCGAGGATCGCGCTATGGTGTCGGAGATTGCCGGCACGACGCGCGACACGATTGAGGCCACGGCAAATATCGGTGGTGTGGTATTTAGGTTTGTCGATACGGCAGGTCTGCACGCAACCGAGGATAGGTTAGAGCAGATGGGAATTGAGCGTACGGCCGAGGCGCTGCGCAAGGCGCGTATCATCCTGTGGCTCACCGACAAAGAGGATTCCGCGATCGAGGAGGATTTGATTGGATACATTCCCTTGGAGGATCAAAGAACATATCGCATCATAACTAAAATCGACCTTCAGCCTAAGGGTGTGGCGGGTGCATTATCGAGCGAGGCGAACTACCCCACCATCGCCATATCGGCAAAAAGCGGCAAGGGCATCGAGCGTTTGCAACAAGCTCTACAAGAGAGTGTTGACGCATCGGGAGCGTACAACGGCGAGGTCATCGTATCGAATCGTCGCCACCACGAGGCTCTGCGCGAAGCG
>JAFOEH010000073.1 GCA_017380275.1 Alistipes sp. | reverse complement strand
ATCTTCTCCACGCACCCCGATTATGTGCGCCCCGACCACTACGGCTGGCGATGGAATACCGCCATCACCTATGTCGCTCTGGCGCTCTTCGTTATGATCGTGGTGCTTGTGGCGTGGATATTCCTCGGTGCCATACGCGGCTTCCGTACGGGCAACATATTCCGCAGGGAGCACCCCTGCCTGCTGCGCTGGCTCTCGCTGGCGGTGTTCCTTTACTACGCGCTCATCGACAACCGTGAGGCGTTCCGTCAGCTGGCCGTCAAGGATCTCTATGGCGCGATGTCGCCCATCGAACTCTTCGGCTCGGTGACTGTTGGCGTGGAGTGTTTGGTTGCACCGCTACTTTTGCTTATCTTTGCTGAGTTGATGGCCGTAGCGGCCCGCATCAACGAGGAGGAATCAATGACAATCTAAAACCCGACAACGATGGCTATAATAGTAAATTTGGATGTGATGCTTGCCCGCCGCAAGATGTCGCTCTCGGAGCTCTCGGAGCGAGTGGATATTTCGATTGTCAATCTGTCGGTTCTCAAGACCGGCCGTGCCCGTGCCGTGCGTTTCACGACGCTCGAGGCTATCTGCCGAGCGCTCGACTGCCAGCCGGGGGATATACTTGAGTATCGAGCGGATGAGGAGTAAAAATTGCCTAACAAGGCTCTTTTGGCGTCTGGCTCGTCCTCGAAATCCTCATTTGCGCCTAGCAAACTGCGGTTTCTCGGCCTTCGACCAGCCTCAAAATAGCTATTGTTATACAATTTTAAGATAATATAAAAGCCTGTCTTTTGGACAGGCTTTTATTTTTACGATAACTCCTCGACTATGCGTCGCATCTCGGGATACTGGCGCTCCATCGATTGCAACAGCTTGTACTGCGCGTGCGTGCGCACCAGCGTGTGGCCCTCGTAGGCGGTCTTCCAATACTTCTCGCCATCCATATAGTCCATCAAGAAGCGCAACACCTGCTCGAATGTGATGTAGATGGCCGAGAATGCCAGCCACTCCTTCTCGCTCGCGCTCATCGCCTCGCGCTGCTCGGAGAGGTAGCCCTCGGTGTAGGCGCGGAACATATCGAGGCTCATCTCCACGTTATCCAGCACGGGATCATCCTCCGCACCCGTATTGGCGTAGGAGCGTATGGCATCGCCAAAGTCGTTGAGCGACGTTGAGCTCATCACCGTATCCAGGTCGATGGCGCAGAGCACATCGCCCGTGGCGGCATCGAAGAGGATGTTGCTGATCTTGGTGTCGTTGTGGGTAACGTGTGTGGGAATCTCGCCCGTCTCAACCTTCGACCAGAAGGCCATCATCTCGGCGCGGCGCGACTCGATCCACTCAATCTCCGTCGAGAGATCCTTCACGCGGTTCATCGGGTCTGCTTTAAGCATCTGATCCCACTGCTCGAAGCGGTGGCGGATGTTGTGGAAGCCCTTGATGGTCTCGCTCAGCGGCTGGTCGAAATCCGAGAGCAGACGCTGGAACTGACCTATACCCTTGCCGCCCTGATAGGCCAGCGCGGGCGAGTCGGCGCGATCGTAGGTTGTCGTGCCGGGGATGAATATGCAGACAGCCCAGAAGTTCTCGCCATCCTTGTGGTAGAGTGCGCCGTCGTGGGTCTCGATGACGGTGAGTGTCTGGCGCATAGGGTCTGCCACCTTGCGCTTGATATGCTCCGTCACGGCCTTGATGTTGTCCATCATCGCTGGTACGTCGGGGAAGACGTTGTGATTCTTGCGCTGGAGGATGTAGTCGGGCGTAGAGCCTACGGTGTGCACCACGAAGGTGTCGTTGATAAAACCCTCGCCCAAGGGGGCGATGCTCTCCACCTCGCCTTCGAGTAAGAAGTGCGAAGCTATCTCTCTAAGTTTTTCCTGTGTCATATCTGTTTTATCTAAATTTTTCTATACTAAATCGACTATTCCGAAAAATTCTGGCTTATGAAAATTTGGCTCCTCGCAATCAATCGGCGACCACGATAGGAAGTGGGGGCGCGAGCACCTGTCGCCACACTTGTAGAAGTTGCACCTGAGGCTCTGCGGTGGCTCCTCGAGGCCGAGCAGCGAGAAGGGAATTATCTCCACCATCCACCACTGTTGTCCCTCGCCGCGCGAGTCGATCGGGGCGGTGGGCAGCGAGCCGAAACGGCGCACCTGGGCGATACGCTCCTCGTCGAAGAGGTCGGCATCGGTGCGCGAGCGGCGCAAAGCGGCAAGAGCCGTCGAGATGCAGTTCACCTCGAAGTTGAAGTAATCCTCGCCCGCAGGATTTGCAACAAAGAACTCGACACAGCTATCTTCCCACACCGCACCGTTCGATTCGGTGTTCAGGCCGCGGATGTGCTCCTCCTCCACCTCGAACATTATGGCCAGCACCTCGTCCGAGTGGGCGATGCGGAACGTAACGCGCGGAGCGTAGGGGTACGCGGGCCAATTTACGCAGTCGATGGGGTGGCTCTCCAGCCTGTCGCGCATCACAAGACGTATCTCACTCTGGCGCAGACGCTCGATGTTGCGGATGAAGGGGGCTTCGATGTGGCGCTGAGCGCCCGATGGGGTGCTGTTTTTCATAATTAGGGAAGGTGTGAGTTCTTCGGATTTCAAATTTAGTAAATTCCCCCAACAAAAACAAAAAAATTGAGAGCTTATACTCACCCTCAATTTTTTTACCATTTATACACATCCTCCTTCGTGTGCCTTATCCGCCACGCCACTGCCTTAAATATGGCGAGTCCTATGCCGCCCGTCACAAGGCCCGTCGTAGCACCCAGAGCTATATCTACGGGGAAGTGATAGCCCAGGTAGATACGCGAGTAGCAGACCACCACAACCGATGCCACCATCAGCCACGCAAACCATCGTCGCCCGATGGCCGCAATCGCAATCACTGCCAGCGAGACCATCGTAGCGGCGTGAGCCGATACGGTGCCGTACTCTCCGCCCACGCGCAGGATGTTGTTCACCTGTCCCTCTAATGCTGGGGTGTGCATCGGTCGCAGTCGCACGGGGAACGATGGCCAAAGATCCTTCAGCAGGCCTGTATGTTTGAATATGCCCGCAATCATATCCGCTAAGCCTATGGCCGCACCTGCCGCCACGAGCAGCAGCAGCGCACCACGCCACGAGTAGCGTCGCCACACCAAAAAGATTATGAGCAGATAGAGCCACGCCCACACGGCAGGCGTCGAGGCCCAGAGCATAGCCTTGTCCATCGCGGGCCCACCGTCGAAGTTGAGCCAGAGGAAGAGAGGATAGTCAAACGTATAACCCATTGTTATTCAATTTTCTTTGCTGTAAAACCGAGGTCGATAATCTCCGCCTCGCCCTTGTCGTTGACCTCCACCAAGAGCGACTCGTTGGGCTTGAAATTCAGCTTCAGCGGCTGTGCGCCCGCCTTGGTGTTGATCACAATATCGCGTGTCGAGCCCTCATCCTCGAAGGCCTGACCATAGCGCAACGGATAGGTAAGACGCTGTGCTGCGGGGTTGGCAAAGAAGATGTAGAGTTCCTCGCCATCCCGACGACACCAGAACTCGGGCAGGTTGTCGCCCTCGACAAGCGGCTTCTGCTTGATAACCTCGGCCGTTGCCGATACATTCTCCAGCGCCATCAGCTCCTTCAGGAGCGCAGCAAACTCGTCAGTCTTATTTTTGCCCGGCTGTCGGGGCTGCTGTGCCATCACCACGGGAAGGCCCGCCTTTGCCAGACGTACCACCTCGCGTAGCGACTTCAGGTCTAACCACTCGACATCAATGGCCAGCGCCGAGAACTCCACGTCGCCGTAGCGCAGCACGCCATCGCGGTACTCGCCCTCCGAGAGGACTTTGTAATTCACCCACAGCGGCTGATAACCCTTCAAAAAGTCGGGTGCCCACTCGTATCGGAGCTCATACTCGCCCCACACCCACGGCATCTGCAACTCCTCGGGCAGCTCAACACCCATCCACGAATCCTCGAGCGGCAGATACAGCGCCACATCGGAGTAGGTCTGGCCCTTGCGCATATAGCGCGACACGCGAGCCATATAGTCGTTGAAATCCTTCAGCTGGTCGATGAAGTACGAGTCGCGTCCGACATATACCGAGGCGTAGAAGTAGTTCTCGTCCTTAGTCTGGTTCTTGCCGATGAAGGGCATTCCGTGCCAGATGATCTGGTTGGTGCCGTTGGCAAACAGCGCATCGGCCACTAGTCGCATATCGGCCACCTGCTCCTGCTCCTGATAAGGGCCCTTGCCGCCCCACTTTTTCCAGCCGTAGATGCAGGTGAAGGTCTCCGACGTCACCACATCGCCACCCGTCAGCGCCGCTGCCGAGGCGGGGATGCGACCGTAGTTGGGCTCGTAGAGGATGGCCTCTGTCTCGGGCACATCGACCGCCATAAATGCCGCCAGCAGATCGGCCGGTGCGCCGCCGCACTGTGAACGCGAGAAGCCTCCCTGCGAGCGGGCGTTCTCGGTGAAGGGGCGGTAGAATTCGTCGATGACGTAGTCCGACATCAGCGACATATAGTCGTAGAAAATATCCTCATTGCCAGCCTTATACAGGTCATCCATAT
>JAFOEH010000012.1 GCA_017380275.1 Alistipes sp. | reverse complement strand
GGTTGTGGAAGACAACGCTGTAAAAGAGTGATTTCGTAAGATAATTTTGTAAGACCATTACCATTCCTATTACTATTGTAAGCAGAGCCGCGCCACCTTATTTGCAGGGGCGCGGCTCTCAATTTTATAGACAGGTATGTTTACTCCTTTCTCGGTGCGGGGGTGATATTACCCAAAATCACGGGACGGCTTGCGCCCGTTGCCGAGCAGACATTTGAGGGGTAGCCATACATCGTTTCGTTACCCATAATCGCAAATGCAATGGCCTCCTTGGCGTCCGACGATAGACCGATCTCGTCCTGCGTCATCACCTTCACATCGGGCAGCTCCTCGCCGAGCATACGTCGCAGCGTTGCGTTGTGCGCACCTCCGCCACCGAGCACCGTGCGACCAATGGGCCACTTCGGGATCACAAAGCGTCGATATGCCTCGGCAATCGTGCGTGCGGTGAATGCCGTTGCCGTTGCAACCAGATCGGCCGAGGGTAACGAGCCCCAACGGTCGAGCATCGCAACGGTATATTGTTCGCCAAACATCTCACGCCCCGTGCTCTTCGGCAGCGGCATCGAGATGTAGGGGTGCGACATCAACTCATCGAGCATCTTCGCATTGACCACGCCGCTCGCAGCCACCTTGCCACCCTCGTCGTAGGGACGACCATAGAGGCGCTGCATCACCTCGTCGATGATCATATTGCCCGGTCCCGTATCGAAGGCATAGACATCGGCCATATTTCCCGTCGAGGGCAACACCGTAACGTTGCCAATGCCACCGATATTCTGCAACGCAACGTTCTCGTCGGGCGAGGCGTAGAGCACAAACTCACTATAAGGCACCAGCGGCGCACCCTCGCCACCCGCTGCCACGTCCATCGTGCGGAAGTTCGAGATGACCCGAACGCCCGTTTCGTAGGCTATAACGGCAGGCTCGCCAATCTGCAACGTCGAGCGCGCAAACTCCCCATCGGGCTTTGGAATGTGCCACACGGTCTGTCCGTGCGAGGCAATGAAATCGACCTTCTCGATCGGAAATCCACTCTCGCGACACACCGCCTTGGCAGCGTCAGCAAAGAGATAACCGAGTTTGAAATTGAGCGAACAGAGCAGATCGACCGTGCCCGTTGTGGGCTTCACGGCGCGTTTAATTTCGGCTTTGAGCGATTCGGGGATCTCGGTGGTAGTGAATCCGAGCAGTTCGACACGTGTTTCGATACCGCGACCCTCGATCTTCACGAGCGCGGCATCGACACCATCGAGCGACGTTCCCGACATAATTCCTATGGCGTAGTACATAGTAGGTTGGTATAAATTGGTTACTAAAAGTGTTTTATCTATCTTTTATCGTTTGGGTTGCTTCTTGTGGCCGCTCGTTGAGCGGCTATGCAAGTCTGACCCACCCCCAAACCCCCGCCTCAGGCAGGGGCTTAGTGCTACCGTCGGTAGCACGGTTGTTGCAGCGTCAGTCCTAAATGCGTTGGTATGGTTGGTTTCTAAAAATAATGGTATCGGGGTATATTGAGCCTATTTCTTAATATTGATTATCCACCCATCATAGTAGCCGCTTCCGTGATCCTCACCGTCAACCCATATCGAGCTGTCAATGTCGACCTCGCCCTTTTTCAGCTTGCGAACATATAGGTTGAACTCGACCTCCGTCTGAGTGCCGTCGCCCCAATCAATCGCAAATTTTTTGTTGCGATAGTCTTTGGTCGGATCCCACTCTCCAAACGAAACGTGCCAGCCTTCAATGTTGCCAAACGTACTATGTTGAGTAAGTCGGAGTTTCAATGGATAAGATGGCAGCGCACGCGTATAAGGATCGTCCTCAACCAAGCCGAAAGTTTTGCCGTCGTCGGTTGTTGCGGTAACATTCCATTCGAGCACATTGCCCGCCACCGAAGGATCGCATAGGTTTGCGCCCGTTTCGGCATCGGTGACGAAAAAGCATACCGACGGATTGATGAAATCATAGATGTAGTCATTTTGTTCGCACCCCGCAAAACCGATAGCGACCAATAGAGCGCATAGTGTTGAGAGAAATCTTTTCATACGAAGTAATGTTTGGTGATATAATTTCCCAAAGATACGATTTTTATGTAATATATCAAGGTGCAGATTGAGCAAAATAGTTGTCAAATGACGCAAAAACACACTTTTTTTGAAAAAAAAGCCAAAAAGTTTTGGAAGTTCAGAAATTGTTACTACTTTTGTGCTCCGAAACAGACGGGATGTAGCTCAGCCCGGTTAGAGTACACGTCTGGGGGGCGTGTTGTCGCTGGTTCGAATCCAGTCATCCCGACTAACCGAAAGCCTTGATATTCAATCGAATATCAAGGCTTTTTCTTTTGCTGCATGTTTCTCCTTTCTCCCGCAGTTGATGCGAAAACGACAAGAAAAGTCAACCAAATCGTCAACCAAAATCAATGAAAACGACTATTTCGGTTGTGTGCTATCGCCACAAAGTGCTTGCTAATGGTGAGTCCCCGCTAATGCTTCGTATCAGCAAAAACGGCAAACGTTCGATGAAGAGTCTTGGGGTCTCTGTAAATCCTCGTTATTGGGATTTTACGACCAATCAACCCAAACGAAATTGCCCAAATCGTACTCAAATTCAACAAATCATTGTTCAGGTAATATCTGAATACAATGCTCGAATCTTATCGAAAGAGGCGATGAATGAGCAATTTACGTCAAATTCTCTCATCGTGGAAACGAACGCGGGTGCTCAATCTCAAAGCGTGGAGGAGTTTTATGGACAATTAATTGCCGATCTGAAACAACAAGGCTCGATTGGTACAGCGTATGCCTACCAAAATTCATATAATGTACTGCGTAAATTTAATAGTGGTCGAGAATTGTCGTTCGCTTTTAGCCAAATTGATGTGCTATTTTTAGAGAATTTCGAGCGTTGGATGCGCTCTAAAAATAATAAGGATACAACGCTTAGTTTTCAAATGCGAACTTTGCGGGCTGTATTTAACCGTGCTGTGAAGACGAAAATCGTATCCAAAGAGCGAAATCCATTTGTCGATGATTATAAACTTTCAAAATTCAATACTCGCACACCCAAGCGAGCATTAGATAAAGAATCAGTGCGTCGAATAATGACGTTTGATGTTTCGCAGAAAGACTGTAAAGGCCGTTTAGCCCTTGATTTGTTTATATTTTCATATTTAAGTGGCGGAATCGCATTTGTGGATATGGCATATTTGACGCGAGAAAATATTGTCAATGGTCGAGTGATCTACAAGCGTCGGAAAACTCATCGTGAAGTAAATGTGCCATTATTGAAAGAAGCGTTAGCTATCGTGGAAAAATATTGCGACGGATGTTCCGATACGGGCTATTTATTTCCGATATTAGACGCGCGAGTTCATTTGACGGCGCAACAACAGAAAAATCGCATACACAAAGTGTGTCATCAAGTGAATACTCATTTGCGGCAAGTCGCAAAAGATGTGGGTATCTCTACCGACCTCACCACCTACGTAGCACGTCATACCTACGCTACGGTACTCAAACGCGAGGGCGTGAATGTTGCTTTGATCTCCGAATCGCTCGGACATTCGAATATCCAAACTACTCAAATCTATCTCGACTCCTTCGAAAACTCGCAGATTGACGAGGCGATGAAGCATTTATTGTAAAAAAGATGGGGATTATCTGCCTAATTGGGTAGATAGTCCCCTAATTTTTTGTAAATTTGAGCAGAATAATTACAAAAGTAACCCAATGGAATCACTCGCAAATTCAAGTAGAGAGTACGAAGATCTCGTTCTACATCAGAAAATGTTCGATGCGCAAATGACAATCCTTAAAGAGCATTATGGTGAACGCATTGAAGATGTTCGACAATACTTTACTAAAATCGAGGATGATGGCGAAACATATTATTGTGCACAAGTACGCCCCATCTCATTCGAAAAACTCGCAACGGTCTATAATCCTCCAATGCAATATAATCTGCCTCCATACCCTGAATATATATTGCACTGTTTGGAAGAGACATTAATGATTATTGATCTGTGGATTCGACGTCAGAAAGAGATGGCAGAATCTTTCGAGCAAGAGGTGTTTGACGATAGTATGTACTATCAGAACAACCTTAATAAGGAACTGCTTGAATTGTATATAAAGTGCAAGAAAGAGATTCCCACTCGTCGCTATAAACATAATGAGGTATCACTCTCGATCAACAAAGGATTTAGAAAAAACCACAAGCGAGTACGTATTCCCAATTTTGATAATTGGTTGTTTCGAGCAGCCATTCCGCAATATATCGAGCAATGTTATTCTGCAATAAAGTCGGTAGAGGATGCAGAAATCGTACTTAGTCATCTGCGCCGTGCGGGACGACCTAATGATGTCGAATTTCTTAATGAGGTGATTTACGGAACATACAGACTGATTCACGACTTTGACAACAGCAAAGTGAAAGTTCCATTGAACGAGTGTAAAATCATCAATTGCTATGTTCGATTTATTGGGCTGGTCGATAAGGATAACGAGGTGATTGACGAACTGAATATCGCAGCTCGAATCCGCGAAATCGAGAAACACAACAAACAAGAACAGATGGTGCTCAACAAGGCACGAAGACTGAATATTAATACTCTTGATCTTATTGATAGTTTCTTGTTAAATCAGCCTTTATTTCTTGATCTCAGACAAGAATAACAAAATATTTTCAGCCACGTCCCCTCTCATTTTGTAGGCTTTTCTTCCTTCGCGCGTATATAATATGTACGCTATTTGGAAATAATATTTTTAGAAAGAATAGGTGTCATTTTCGATGCCTATTCTTTTTATTTTTCGGGTAACTTTCACCATACTTTTGTACCAGCGATCAAGATCTAAGTGCACACGGTCGCTCGGTAAAACTTTCTCTGCAGCCGATACAAATCAGAGAAAAATTAAAATAACAAGACAATGAATATTAAGAAAAATTTCGCTGACAACGTTCAGCAGACAGCCATCAACGAGATGGCGAACAACACTCCGTTGCGAGTGATCAAATTAAAGGCCGAGTCGAATGACAAGGTCTTCAACGCTCTTAACAGCGCCATTAAGGCAGGCGCAACTACCCTAATCGCAACTCCCCGCGTGGACGTTGCAGGTTGTGGATACGTATGGTTTGGTATCCGCAAGGAGCAAACTGAGTTGGATGGCAAGCTCCTGCTGAATGAGCAAATTGTCAACTACATCAAGGCATTCTTGATGGGTGAGGAACTGCCCGCAGTAACCAACTGCGAGCCCGACAACGCAATCTGCTGCCAAGAGGAGTGGCTGGCGACCGTTGAAGCTGAGGTTACCAAGTTGGCTGACAGCTCTTACGAGGAGTACCAGCAGAACGACGAGGTAGTAGGCTACCTCGTTAAGAAGTACACCTTTGCCAATGGCAAGGTTGTAATGCCCGCGCAGCAAGTCGCAGATGTGGCCGAACTGTTTGCATAATTTCAACAACCGAGGGAGGTATCTCAAAGCCTCCCTCACTTTTTCTAAGCGATGAAAAAGCAAGAAATTACAATAGCACAACACCAGCGATTGAGTGATGTGCTGACAGAGATACCAACCAATGTAATCCTTAATAAGACCATTACTGGTTGTGGGGCTACTCATTCGGAGATCCACGCAAAACGCAACTCGATCATCATTGAGCCTAATCTGCCCGTGATTGATGGCAAGTGTGCAAAACACCCCGACATCTTCGGAGTCAAAGAGGGCGTAACAAAGGAAGATATCGTAGCCTATCTGCAAAGCAATCCAGATTGTGGCTATCATAAGATTCTTACAACGCCTGAGAGTTTCCCAAAAGTACGATCGGCACTCTATGATGCAAATTTGAGAATCTACGATGATTGGTTTCTGCTCTTTGACGAATGTGAGCGTACAATCCAAGACGCAGGATTTCGTGGTACGATTACTTTGCCAATGGACGACTTCTTTCGCTGTCGTAATAAAGCAATGGTATCGGCAACGCCTATTGTACCTTCTGACCCTCGTTTTGCGGAGCAGAAGTTCCGACAGTTGATACTCTCACCGAGCTATGATTACAAACGCCCCATCAAACTCATACATACGAACAATATGGTTGGGTGGTTAGCTACGTTTATCAATGATTCACTCGAAATGGAATTGCCCTGCTGCATATTCGTAAATTCGGCAGAATTGATCTATCAACTGATCAAGACTCTGAGAATCGAGAACCGTAGCAAAGTCTTTTGTAGCGCAGACAGTGTGAAGCGATTGAGAACTCTTGGTTTCAATAACGCCCACACACTATTAGAAGAACTTGCCAAGATCAATTTCTTCACAAGCAGATTCTACTCTGCCGTCGATATTTATTGTGCCACAAAGGTTGGCGTGATTATGTTGTCTGATCCACGTTTTGCCGACTACACGATGATTGATCCTCTGACCGAGGCGGTGCAGATTGTAGGCAGATTTCGTAATGGGGTTGAAGATGTTGCTCATATTTTCTACACAGATCCCTGCCTCACTTATAAAACCCAAGAGCAACTAGCCGAAGAATTGGAGAGTTGCGAGGAGGTTTATAAAACTGTCAGCGCAATCGCAACCACTACCGCCCGAGCACAAGAGAACAAACAAGAGGCCCTGCAGGTTATGCCCCATCATCGCTTTATGCGTGAAGACGGTCAGCGCAACTACTTTATGTGGGATAATGCCTATGATGACGAACGGATTAAACTCTACTACACCGATCCGCTGTTATTAAAAACAGCATACGAACGGACGTTCTGTGTAGAGTTCTACAAATACATCTATCCTGATAAAGAGTGCGTGAGATTGATTCGCCCCGTACAAAAAATAGATAGCCGAGATCTGTTTCGAGGTGTTGTTAAGCAGTTGGAGCAATATGAGGACGGATTGCCGATAGAATATATTCAGGCTACTCTCACTAGCCAACTACATCTAATGATCGATGCCTACTATGCACTCGGTAAGGATAAGATTGAAGCACGTGGATACCGACTTGATAAATTCAAAGAGGATCTGCGCGAGAACGAGTGTCAGATGCTGTTAAGCTGCGATGCGATGAAGGAGCATATCTATTCTCGGTTGAAAGTTGGAGAGACTGTTTCTGTAAGGGAGGTAAGATCGATTCTAACCCAAGCGATTGACCATTTTGGTATCCCTTACAAGAAGGAGGTTTCATCACGTTTGCTAAAACACTTTTTTAAGTTTGAAAGGCGACGAAATATGCACGAACGACAGATACATATTGTTGAGAAGATCTAACTTGTAAAACTCAGTGAATGACATAAAATCTGAAAGGGGCTATATAACTACCCATTTTTAGAAAACGTGTCATTCATTTTTTTATGACAAGAAATCCAAAAGGGGCTATAATGACCTTTATCATTATAGCCCCTAATTACATCCAATATTAAGGGTAATATCTTTTATAGCATTTTACTACTTTCTTTTCTCCATATTCTTTATCTTCACCTCTCGAATTGTACAACCAGGATATATCTTGTCTGCTCCAGTAATAATTTTAAAGGAGGTAGAGGTTAAACTTACATCACCCTCAGCATCACCTTTTTCTGTTTCACCATCTGCCGCATAGGCCTCAGCAATCTCAATCGCTCCATAGCGATTGTCCCAAATCTTACCGTGTATAGGCTCAATTGAGCCAATTTTATCGTACGATATATTGCCATTCTCGTCCTCAACCTGCATAAGTACATCAAACTTTGATTTCTCATTTATGCCTTCTTTTAGACCAATTGCAACTTCACAAGTTTTAGTTTCTGCATTAACACTCAAAATGGGGACATTCACCTTAAATTCATCAAAATCGCGCTGTAGTTGCAAGATAGATTCGTCAAGTGCACGACCACACGCAATCGCCATTTGAAGATCTTTTGATTTCTCAGAGAATGATTTTGAAACGGTTAGACCTTTGGTCGCAGATGTAGAACCAACATATGACAACTTAAAGATGTCGCTATGATTGAATGCATCAAGCTTGGTTTTACGTTCAGTTTCATCGGTAACACTCTCATCAAGCCAATACTCAGAATAAATAGAATTAAGCATCTCTTTGTTCCAATCTAAACGGAATAGATAAGAGGTAATATTGACGCCAAAGCCATCAATTTCATTTACTCCAGCTGCGACCGCATCTGTAGCATCTGTTACATCAATGCCAGTTATAGCACTCGCAAGTCCGCCAAAAAGACTTATGGCACCAGCTGCGATTCCACTTCTCTCTCCACGATCAGCATACGTTATATCGCTAACTAACAAGAAGGTGTTACCAATAAGCTCTTCGCCTTGATCACCAAGACTCATAATGCCATATGCGCTATTTTGAGCTTCGTCAATATCTGCCAACTGAGCGTTATAGAGGCCTCGCTCGCTAAGCAGCCCAAGGTTCATATTACCTTCGCTATCACGGTTGAACCATTTAGCGACCATTTGACGAGGAATGTCATTCGACTGAATAAATGCCTCGATATCAGCCATATTGGTGTCATCGCGCTTTTTTGATTGTTTTTTTTGAGCTTTCTTAGCAGATGATTCGATAGTTTTTATCTCTAAGTCGTGATTATTAAACTTATTAGGGGTCGGTAGGGTCAAGAACACTGTACTGATTGTTTTGTCATGCTCAGTATTAGAGTGCTTAATCAATACCGTATAAAGCGAACTTCTTTTATACTTATGCAAAAGATTGGCGTCTTCTTTCTTACTTTCTGTAACTTCCTGAGCTATAACATTGCTGACCATTAATAGCGCAGATGTCAATAAAAACAGTTTTTTCATAATAATTTGAGTTATAGTTTAATTTATTATTTTGGTTATAGCAATGTTACTCCATAATAAATATCTTTTTGATTTTTGCCATAAGCAACACCTACCTCTTTCCACGCATTGATTTCAGACATACGTTGTTGATGTGCGCGATCAGCATCACGCGACTCTAATTTGCGATAATATTCAATGTCATCGCCAACACGCTTCTTGATTGTATTTGCTAATTCGAGAGCCTCATTATAGCATTTTGCTTCTGGAAGAATTTCTGCCAAATACTCGCCTGCCTCAGATGCTGCAGTAAAATCTTGGCCAGCATTCCAGATCGACCGAGCTTTTGCTAAACAACGATTTGCTTGGTCATCAATATATTTTTGATATATTTTTGTTGCTTCTTCCATAACTATATTATAACTTGGACAAGTCTCAGGCACTAATGATAGGCGGAATAGGGCCTCATCATACTTATATACCTTTGCTAATGATTGTGCCATAGAGATGATGTTGTTAATCTGTCCCTCATAGTAGTTGATGATACCCTTGTTGGTCTTCAACAAGAAACTTTTCAATGTGCCATTTGAAGGTGATAGTTGCTTGAAACAAGCCATATATGATTTAGTTTCACTCTCGCCTACACCGTGTACAGGTAAAGTAACAGAACCAAATATTTTGTTCGAGAATGCGTCAATCACATATACCGACAATTCCAGTTCCTGTCTGTATTTGGGAGGAGCACCAGCAATAACTTGCATATCTACCTTAGTAGATGAGCAAGTGATGTAAAATTGTGCGAAATCCTCTGTTGCTCCCATTCCACATTGGGAAGCAGCAGCTTTAAACTTATTGTGCAACACTCGATGCGCTTCTAACGGGATATTTTCTGTATCATTAGGAATATACACCGAGATGGGCACTAATCCTTGATGTGCTGTATTTTGTGCAATAACCTTAGTTGTCATCATACATAATATTGCACAAAATGTAACTAATAGATTTACAATATATTTCATTATTAAATATTATTTGAGAATTATTTGTTGCCAATAATTATTGTAGCTTGTCCAAGACCTTGATTCATTGTCTTAATAAGTTCAATGTTATATGGTTCAGTTTTTAGATATCGCACCAAATCACGCGCGAAGTTATTTGCAGCAATCGGGCGACCTCTCTCGTCGTATAATTCAATACGAACATCGTCAAACTGCATATACAATTCCGAGTCATCTACTAAATTATATCGTCCAGATTTCGTGTGTTCATACATCCAATTTTCAATAATTTCTCGCAACTCAGAACCATTAAATTCTGTTTCCAAATCTATTTCTTGATCATTATCGAATACATTGATATTAATTGCAATTGCTCGACCATTCTCAAACATATCATCAAAATGATTTTGAAGACGATCGCAAAATAGATTCATATTGTCATTTACGGCTGCTTTTAACATCTGAGGAGTGGTTATATTTAGTTCACTCATTGGATCTCCTGTTCCGCTTACTGATGCCACCTCATTATTCGTGTAAGCGTCAAGACCTCGCAGTGTGTATGTTATTGAACGTTTAGGACCTACTTTATTGACAGTCCACGTTAGTTCGACAATAATATCACATCGAGCCCTTTGACGTAATGCCATTAAATCATTTGTTTTTACAGAGGCATCTCCCCCCTTATTGGTCACAGCCGCCAATTCTGCTTGTTGACGATTGATCGAAGACATTGTCTGCTGTAAATCGTCCAAAGGGAAACCTCGATCAGCCATTAATCCATTAATTTCCGATATAACGGGCAGTAATTCAGTACTTTCAACAAGAGCCTTTTTATAATCGGGAATGTACTCTGTTACCCCTTGATTATCATAGGTCTGCATAAAACCATTGTGGTGACACCACATATCACTAGGGATTACCATCAAACGAGGTTTCTTAGCTTGCCCGAAAGTCGCATTTACCGTCAGGCATAACAATAAGATAAAAAATAGTCTCTTCATTGTAGTTAATTCTTTTTGGTTAATATGCTATGGTTTTACAATACCGTTTTCAATCAGATAATTTTTAAGTGCGAATACATCAACCCTGACAGTCATATATTCTTTTACTTGCAAAGTAGTCTCCTTGTATACATGCTTTGTCGGTTTATTATCTTGGTTACTTACAAATTTTTTCCAATCTCCATTGTCTGCAAAAAAAACATTGAAAAAAGATTGATATTTTTGAGCTGCATTCACCTCCGTAACAATCGGTTTTGACAACATACTATTATTGGGGACATTCACGCCTTTAAATATGATATCACGCACTGCTTGTTTGCGCGCTTGCAATCTTGCGTTGGCAACCGTCTTACCCAGACCACTAGCCCTGACTGTTATGGAGCCATCTCCAATATCATTTAAAAATGTGGTTTCAGACATGTAATATGATGATGTCGCAGATGGATAGTATTTTTTTGCACATCCAGTCATTATTGCTGCGATAATCAGCGTAATTAAAAAACTATATCTTTTCATAATTGCAATATATAATTGGGATTAAAATTGGTAACCAAATTTAAGTTGCATAAGATGCAAATTTCCATATTTGTAATTTTCAGGACTTTTATATAAATACCCTCTTTGTGCGGTGTATCCAAGTGCCAATGTAAAATGATTTCTAACTGCACTACCAATTCGTAATCCAATCGCAGGCTGTACCATAAATCCATCATTAAACGTATGTCCTACAGATAATTGCCAGTATGGAACTACGATTCGTGATTCTCCTGAAATAATAGCGCCACGAACTTGCCCATATAGAGGGAATGCCCAAGCATATTTACGATCGTTTTTATCAGGTGATACGCGATAGTTATTTTGAAGAGCATAGTATCGAACTCCACCACCAATACCTACCATTATATACTCATTGAATCTGTATCCCATCGTTAGATTGAAATCAATCGGCAGAGCAGGCGTTGTAGATTTCTTTCTAAAACGATCTAATGCAACTCCCAATCCAGCATCTACGGCAATCCAATATCCTTGTTGATATTCAGAATAATCCTTATACTTGGATGCTTCCGTTTTGGGGAATTTGCTTAACCGTTCACCTTTGTCTATTTTGTTGATTTCAACATTTCGGAACGTGTATGTCTCGCCGTTTATAGCAGCAGTCTGAATCTCAGATTCTGTTATCGATATGATGCTACCTTGAATAATATTGCCATTATTAAGATAAATAACATCACGATATTCCTGAGCATATACGATTTTGCTACATAATAATGTGGCACATACCAAAAAAAGTAGTTTCCTCATTATAAATAAATTATTTAAAATGTATCACATCAGTTTTTTCTACAGTTCAAGTATTAGAAACCAGAACTTAGCCCTCTAATTATGCCCGCCTTTTCGAGATGTGCTCGCAATAATGCCACATTTACTTGAACAATAGTCCCAACTTTAAATTCCTTATTAACCTTGATTATGTCAGGAGAGCCAATTGTCCCAGACACATAACGCATATACTCGCCTCCTTCGCCGAAGAAAGAATCAAAGAATGCAGCGTGAGTAATTAATGCCGTTGCATCCTTAACAATCGGAGGCTGAGTGGAACCTGCGCCTGCATACCCTTTAAATATGACACCGTGTAGGGCATTCTTTTGGGCTTGCTCAATTGCAATGTTGGGATTTTTAGAAAATCCCCAAACCTTAACATTAACCAAACCAGTGCCAGAACTTTTGATATACTCCAACTCATAGCGGAAGGTTTGGGTGTCTGCATCAGCTTTTTTTTGTTGTTTTTTGTTGCCTGCGGTAACGGAGCAAATGCTTGATAATAAGCAAACTAATAGGAATAACTTTCTCATAGTAATATAATTTAAGTAGATTTTAAAACGCAACTTAAATTACTATTCGCTCCTCAATAGCAGATTATATAAAAAAGAAAGTGTGGAGCTGTTCATTCATCTGCACCGAGGCTCTGACAAAGCCTAAAGACGAATAAAAAAACAATACTCCACACTTGTTCAGTATGTAATAGCAAAATTTGCTTTTGAATCATACCGATACACGTGATGAGCGTTGCATTATCCTCGTCTTTGTAGAAACTGTCAGATTTCGGTACAAGGATTAGCGAAACACTTTCACTAACATTATATGCCTTTTTGTGATAAAGGTCAGCACAAAGTTAATAAATGTTTTGCAATGTGCAACACTCTTTGGAGTATTGTCTCCGCAAAATTGCAACAAACATAATTAAAAAGCAATATTAATTCAGAATATTTATGTTTTGGGAGGAATTTAAAATAGGTCTTTATGGCATAGAAATGATGTTCAAGCATATCACTGTTGTACAATAATCCTACCATTGCACTCCACCCGCATTCCTTTCATAAATAATATATGACAAAAAATTCAAAAGGGTCTATATAATACCCCAAAATGAAAAACGTGTCATCGGCTCGTCGGACCACTCCCTCAAAACACCCCCTCCCCATATTGGCGAGTAAAGTGATTTTTAATAAGGTGCGATATCTGTTTTCCCATATTTTTGGATATTAAAAAGCCCTTCGTTCAAATACTATTACAAATGCCCGAAAACTGCTTTATATAACAACTAAGACCTACAATGAGTGTTTAGTATTTTATTTTTATTAACCACTTAAGTGTTTTATTGTTATGCAGTTAAGACAATCAATGCGCCGAGCAGCCAAGATGCGATTGGCATTGGCAGGCGCAAGCGGATCGGGTAAAACCTATTCGTCGCTACTAATCGCCTACGGAATGACGGGCGACTGGTCGAAGATAGCCGTAATCGACTCGGAAAATTGTTCGGCTGATCTCTATGCCCATTTGGGCGAATATCGTGTGCTGACGCTCGATGACTTCTCGCCCGAAAGCTACATCGCAGCTATCGACATTTGCGAGCAAGCAGGTGCTGAGGTGATCATTATCGACAGCATTTCGCACTGTTGGGACTATCTGCTCGATTTTCACGCCAATCTGCAAGGTAACTCGTTTGCTAATTGGGCAAAGGTTACACCTCGTCAGAACAACTTTATCCGTCGTATTCTCTCCTCGTCGTCGCACGTCATCTGTACAATGCGCTCGAAACAAGATTATGTACTCTCGGATAAGAACGGCAAGATGGTGCCCGAAAAGGTGGGTTTGAAAGCCGTGCAGCGTGATAATGTCGATTATGAGTTTACGGCAGTATTGGATATTGCGATGAATCATCGTGCAACTGCCTCGAAGGATCGAACGGGTCTGTTCGTCAATCGAACGGAGTTTGCCATAACGCCCAAAGTGGGACAAGCGATTCTTGCTTGGTGTAATATGAAACCTCAAAACACTATCAGCTATGACCAATCTACCCGCATATCAGCTTAACGAGCCCTCTGCACAGATAATACCTCTTGTGCAGACTCAGCCACAACGCCACTTTATCGAGGCTAATACTCGACCCGTAACAATCGAGCACCTCACGGAAGATTGTGTTGTGCCCGTATTCAGTAAGGATAACGAGCTGACCATTGCTCACCAATCGTTTATTGAGGCTGTGCTCGGTGCTGTACATCGAGTATACCCTAACGAGGCTATCGACTCTCCCGAAATAGTCGCCTCGCACGTTATCAAAGGACGCATACCCGAGGCTATACACAAACCCGCCTCCCAACTGCTCGAATCGGATAAGACGATCTATTACGAACGTATGGCGTTTTGTGTTGAGATACCGACAATCTATGAAGATGTAGCGGGTAATCGACTCAATCTCTCAATAGGTGGAGTTAGAGCCTATAATCACGAGAATCTCTATGCCCGAAAAGGTGCGGAACGATTCAAGATTTTTATCGGTTTCAAGAATTTGGTTTGTTGCAATATGTGTGTTTCAACCGATGGACTGATAGACGATCTACGAGTGATGAACGTACAGCAGATATACGAATCAGCCGTGCAGTTGTTCTGCCGATATGAGATGACAAAACATCTCAATGCAATGGCTCGACTCAGCGATTACACTCTGTCGGAACATCAGTTTGCGCAACTCATTGGCAAAACACGATTGTATCAATTCCTACCCTCGAACGATCGACGAGCACTGCCAGCAATGGAGTTCACGGATAGCCATATCAATGCGATCGCACGAGCCTACTACGCTGACGAGAATTTCGCGTGCGCAGAGGATCGCTCAATTGAT
>JAFOEH010000072.1 GCA_017380275.1 Alistipes sp. | reverse complement strand
CTTGGTACGGATTGTTACACCCGAGCGGTTGATGATCATCAGATCGTTCTCATCCGTCACAGCCTGAATTGCCACCAGATCACCGGTCTTCTCGGTGATATTGATGGTCTTCACGCCCTTACCGCCACGGTTGGTCACGCGATACTCATCCAGATCGGTACGCTTACCAAATCCATTCTCCGAGAGCACCAGCACATCCTGCTTCGAATCAGGCTCGATGCAGATCATACCGATCACCTCGTCGCCCTCGTCCAGCGCAATACCTCTTACACCGGCACCCACGCGACCAATCGGACGCACCGTATTCTCGTTAAATCGGATAGCCTTACCACCACGCGCTGCGATCATAATCTCTGCCTCGCCGCTTGTGATCTTCGCCTCGATGAGCTGATCGCCCTCACGAATCACAATGGCATTGACACCCGTCTGACGCGGACGTGAGTAAGCCTCGAGCTTGGTCTTCTTCACCACACCCTCGCGCGTACACATCACAATGTAGTTATTGTTGATGTACTCCTCGTCGTTGAGGTTCTTGGTGTTGATGTATGCACGCACCTTATCGTCGGGCTCGATCTGGATGATATTCTGGATTGCACGACCCTTCGATGCGCGCGTACCCTCGGGAATATCATAAACCTTAAGCCAATAGCAACGGCCCTTTTCGGTGAAGAAAATCATCGTATTATGCATCGAAGCAACATAGATATGCTCGATGAAATCCTCGTCGCGCGTTGCGCTACCCTTCATACCTACGCCTCCACGATTCTGGATGCGGTACTCGGCCAGCGGCGTGCGCTTGATGTATCCCATATGTGATATGGTGATTACCATATCCTCGTCAGCATAGAAATCCTCGGGGTTGAACTCCTCCGACGAATAGACGATCTCGGTACGACGCTCGTCGCCATACTTCGCCTTGATCTCCTGCAACTCGTCCTTGACGATCTGCAACTGCATCTGGGTGCTTGCCAATACGTCGTTCAGATATGCAATCTGTCGCTCCAACTCGGCGTGCTCATTCTCCAGCTTCTCAACCTCCAGACCTGTGAGCTGACGCAGACGCATCTCCACGATAGCTGCCGACTGAATCTCGCTCAATCCGAAGCGCTCCTGCAGAGCCTGCTTTGCCACATCGGTCGAACGCGACGAACGGATGATATGCACCACCTCGTCGATATTTTGCTGTGCGATGATCAGACCCTTTACGATGTGCATACGCTCCTGCGCCTTTTTCAGGTCGAACTGCGTGCGACGTACCACAACATCGTGACGATGCTCCACGAAATGCTTGATCAAATCCTTCAGGTTGAGCAACATCGGACGGCCATTCACCAGCGCGATATTGTTCACCGCAAACGACGACTGCAACTCCGTATATTTGTAGAGCGTATTGAGTACCACATTTGCCGAAGCATCCTTCTTCACGAAGATCGTTACGCGCAGACCCTTACGGTCACTCTCGTCGTTGATGTACGAAATACCCTCCAGTTTCTTGTCATTGACCATCTGACCAATCTTCTTGATCATCTCGGCCTTGTTGACCATATAGGGAATCTCCGTGATGACGATGCACTCACGGCCCGACTCCGTAGTCTCGATCTCGGTCTTGGCACGCATCACAACTCGGCCTCGACCCGTCAGCAACGCCTCCTTCACACCCTCGTAGCCATAAATCATCGCTCCCGTGGGGAAGTCAGGTCCCTTCACATATTTAAGCAGCTCCTCGCACTCGCAATCGGGATTATCGACGTATGCACAGCAGGCATCAACCACCTCACCCAAGTTATGCGGAGCCATATTCGTAGCCATACCTACTGCGATACCGCTCGCGCCATTTACCAGCAGCAAAGGAATCTTCGTCGGCAGTACGGTAGGCTCTTTTATCGTATCATCAAAGTTTGTCGTCCAGTCGATTGTATCCTTCTCGATGTCGGCCATCACCTCATCGGTAATCTTCTGCATACGGGCCTCCGTATAACGCATTGCCGCAGCCTTATCGCCGTCCATCGATCCGAAGTTACCCTGTCCCTCGACCAGCGGATAACGCATTGCCCACTCCTGAGCCATACGCACCATCGCCTCATACACCGAGCTATCGCCGTGAGGGTGGAACTTACCGAGCACGTCACCCACGATACGGGCCGATTTACGCGTCGGTTTATCCGAGTAAAGATTAAGTTCGGCGCTCATATCATATAGGATACGACGATGCACGGGCTTCAGTCCGTCTCTGACATCGGGCAGTGCTCGCGAAACGATCACAGACATCGAGTAATCGATATATGCCGACTTCATCTGTTCTTCGATGTTGATGGGAATGATTTTTCCCGTCAACTCGACATTCTTATCTTCTTCAGTCACCATATTTTAGTTTTAATACATTAGCGCAAAGGGCGCACTATCTTTAATTAAGCAAAAGTACGCATTTTTTCGAAAATAACCAACTTTAACCTCGCTTTTTACTCTTATAAAGAGTATTTCTTTTCAAAACACCCTATTTTCGCCCATTTTCCGCCCATTTCAGGGCAAAAAAAAATTCT
>JAFOEH010000071.1 GCA_017380275.1 Alistipes sp. | reverse complement strand
GACGTAGCATCTTACGGTGAGGACTGGGAAGGCTTCAAGGAGTTGGTTGCTGCTTCAGACATCGACGACAAGGATATCATCCTCCAGGTTTTGAGCCGCTACGACTCTTCAACCCAGCGTGAGGCTGAGATCAAGAATATGTCAGCTGTATTCACCGAGCTCAAGAAGGAGATTCTGCCCAAGCTCCGTCGTGCACAGCTCGTAAACAGCACCGACATCAAGGGTAAGACCGACGCTGAGATGGCTGCTCTGATCAACAATGGTCGTCTGGATGAGCTCACCAACGAGGAGCTTCTCTATATGGCTGAGAGCGTATTGAAGGACATCAAGGCTCAGGCTACCGTTTTGGAGTACACTGCTAAGAAGTTCAACGATGCTCGCGCTTACAACAACCTCGGTGTAGCTTACGCTAAGCTGGGTGATGCTCAGAAGGCTCTCCAGAACATCGAGAAGGCTGCTCAGTTGGGTCTTAACAACAACGAGCTCAACAGCAACCTCGCACTTGTTAACCTTGCTAACGGCAACGTAGCAAAGGCACAGCAGTACGCTGCTGCAGCTGACGCTAAGACCAAGTCTATGATCGCTGCTGCTCAGGGTAACTACAGCGCTGCAGCTTCAACCCTTTCAGGTTACAACGCTGCTATCGCTAACACGATGAACAACGACCTGACCGCTGCTAAGAAGGCTATCGCTGCTGACGCTTCGGCTAAGGCTGACTACCTGCGTGCTGTTATCGCAGCTAAGGAGGGTGACCTTCAGACTGCAAAGGCTCAGTTGCAGAGCTCAATCTCTAAGGATGCATCACTCGCTGCTAAGGCTGCTAAGGATGTAAACCTTGCAAACTTGTTCGCAAGCGGTTTCAAGCTCTAATATCCGCTCTACGATAAAAACGGGTGCCTGACCTATGGTTGGGCACCTTTTTTGTTTGATATGGGCACCCACGTCTGGGGGACGTGGGATTTTTTTGCATTCAATTTACACCTTATATAAATATATATTCGTATATTTGTAAAAAGTAAACCCCTACACTATGGAGTACGCCAACCATCTTCAAGAGTACGCTCCGGCTCCAACCAAGGCCGAAGTCGCCGATAAGGTCGCAATGCTCAAAGCTGCTGCCGCAGCAAACTGCAATACGGAGGTCTATAAATTATGCCTTTCGGCAGTCGATCTTACCACCCTTTCGTGCGAGGATTCTGCCGAGTCGGTTACAGCTATGGCCCGCCGTGCAGCCGAAGTCTATATTGACTACCCGACGCTTGGCAATGTCGCCTCGGTATGCGTCTATCCCCCCTTTGTTGAGAATGTGGGCCTTGCCATCGACGGTACGCCTATGCGCATCACGAGCGTGGCGGGAGGCTTCCCCGCATCGCAGACTTTCCTTGAGGTGAAGATGCTGGAGGTGGCGATGGCTATCGAGAATGGTGCCGACGAGGTAGATATAGTGCTTAACGTGGGCAAGATGCTCAGCGGCAACTACGACGAAGCGGCCAACGAGGTGGAGGTACTGCGCGAGGAGTCGGAAGGAGCAACACTTAAGGTTATCCTCGAGACGGGGGCTCTCCATTCGCCCGAGCTTATCTACAACGCATCGCTCTTGGCTATGGCCGCCGGTGCCGACTTCGTGAAGACCTCAACGGGCAAAATCACCGAAGGGGCAACACCCGAGGCTGCGGTTGTAATGTGTCTGGCTATTGCCGAGTACCACCGTAAGACAGGCCGCCGCATCGGCTTCAAAGCTGCTGGTGGCGTACGCACTGCCGCAGACGCAGCACTCTACTACACCATCGTTAAGGAGCTACTCAGCGAAGAGTGGCTCACGCCCGAACTATTCCGCATCGGAGCATCATCGCTTGCCAACGAACTCCTCTCAGCGATCGAGGGTAAAGAGATAAAATATTTTTAGCAACTCCCAATAGAAACAGAAAGGGTGTCCAACCATTTGGTTAGACACCCCTTTTTTATATCCTCAACGTCTACTCTACCTTAACGGTGTGACGATGCAGAACCTTTCCCGTCGCATCCACAACCTCCATATCGATCTGCGACTTAGTGGCGCGCACGTTCACCTTGTCGTTATTCGAATTGACCAGGATGGGGAAGTTATTATCCACCGAACCCACGTCGCGGAAGCTGTAACGGTGAGTGTGACCACACAACATCACGTCGATACCCGCCTCATTGAGAGTGGGCAACAACAGACGCTTCAGCTCATTGTTGCCATACCAACCCACACCCTTATCAAAGGGGATATGCAACAGAGTAATCTTCACGGGAGCCGAACGGAACTCCTCGCTCTTGACAGCCTCCTTCAGCCACTCGGCCATCTTCTCACGGTAAGCGTCGTAAGCAGCCGTGCCGCCATACTCAATATCGCTATCGGGCTTATCCTCACCGCTATCCAGCACTACGAAGGCTACAGGGCCCTGACGGAATGTGAAGTAGGGAGTATTGGTCGGTGTGGGGAAGAGGTTCAGATACTCGCTAAAGCCGGGGCCGCGAGTCTCGTGATTACCACGCACATACACAAGCGGGATGTCCGTTGCAAAGGTCTCCGTTGCGCGCGTCATAAAACCAGTCTCGATATCCTCAGTAGAGCCCATAAAGCTCACCATATCGCCATTGAAGACCACGAAATCGGGCTTCTGCTCCTTAAGGCCCTTCGTCAAAGCCAGCATCATCGAGTCGCGGCCGTGAATGTCGTTCACCATCGTGAAGGTGCAATCCGCCTTCTTCGCATCCATAGTGCGGATGGCGTATGGTTTCTGCGAATATACGTTGCTCGCGCTGATGTAGCCGCTCGGTACGGGGTTGTGGCCGCTATCGTCCACACCCTGCTGATAGATTCGGTAGCGATAGCTCGTGCCGGGCTTCAATCCCGTGATACGAACGTGATGAACGGCCGACACGACGTGACGTCCCATAAAATCCTCATCGTAGCGGGGACGCTCCTCGGCATAGAACGACGTGCCATCGTCGGGGGCAACCTCCACCCAACCCATACAGCGATCGGTCGAGGTCCACACAACGGTCATCTCGGTCTCGGTGACACCCACCACCCACGGGCCGCACTTGGTGTTCACCCTCGGGGGATCGGCCGCGAATGCTACAACAGCCAGGAGCGTGAGCATCAGGCTAAAACATAGTCTCTTCATAGTCAGTAGTTTTTATTATCATTTACTCTATATTCTCATCCGTCTGGGCATCCGTCTCAACCTGCTCACCCATCTGCTCCACGACCTCCTCTACTGAAGCCGCCGTCGGCAGAGCGGGCGCAAACAAATCCTCAGGAAGCAGGCTCTTATACGACCCGGCACCCAGTACCGTCATCACGATTATCGCCACCACGCCCACCGCGAAGAGCAATCCTATAATCTTCTTTATCATAGCTATCTATTCAGTTTAATCTCCATTTCGGGCAGTGTGCGGCTGATGATTACCTCCTCACCCTCTTCGGGCTCGGGCAGGGGCATCTCCTTCAGTAGCTCAACCGAGCGCACCAGCACATTATCCACGGGCATAATATTGTAGTAGAATGCCGCATCCTCCAACACCGTATTACGGCCGATATAGGCTCTGAGCTGCGCCTCCATAATCCTGCGCGAGCGGGCAATTTCGCGCTGTACGGGTTTCACGCCCTGCGCCGTAGCATAACGGATGAAATCTTCGAAGAGCGTCTTGTCACTATCCAAAAGCTCGGTCAGCTCATCCATCGTACGCACTGCATTGAGAGCCTCGCGATGGCGGTCGGCATAGTCCAACGTATAGCGATAGAGGATGTTGCGGCCCGACACCTCGGCATAGTATCGCGTCATATCGGTGGTATCCATCGGGATGAATACATCGGGCATAATACCGCCTCCGCCATACACAACCTTACCCTTCGGCGTCACGAACTTGAGCGAGTCGGCAAAGTGGATGCTGTCGGCCGAGAAGAACTCGTTGTTATTATAGCGGCGGATCAGGTCCATATCGTAGTCATACTCGTCGCCATTGGTGTAGGGCTTCTGAATCGAGCGGCCCGTAGGGGTATAATAACGCGCTACGGTGAGTCGCAGAGCCGAACCATCGGCATAGGGTATCTGACTCTGCACCAGTCCCTTACCAAACGAGCGTCGTCCTACTATCGTACCTCGGTCGTTATCCTGCACCGCACCGGCCAGGATCTCGCTCGACGAGGCACTACCCTCGTCAATGAGTACCACGAGAGCCAAATCCGTTGCCGTACCCGTGCCGTCGCTGAACTCCTTGACCTGCTCGCGGTGGCGATCCTCCGTATATACAATCAGCTTACCTGCGGGCAGGAACTCGTTGGCAATCAGGATAGCCTGATCGAGGAAGCCGCCCGAGTTATCGCGCAGGTCGAATATCAACTTTTTCATACCCTGCTCGCGCAGCTGCGCCAAAGCCAGCTGCAACTCCATAAACGACGTGCGGGCAAACTGCGACAGACGGATAAAACCGATGCTGTCGGTCAGCATCGTAGCCGCCTCGATACTCTTGATGGGGATAGCATCGCGCACAACCGTAATATCGACCAGATCGTCGATATTCTGACGCTTGAGCGAGAGTCGCACCTCCGTACCGCGTCGTCCGCGCAGACGCTTTACGATGTCGTTCTGCGGCATCTTCACACCCGCCACCAACGTATCGTTGATCTCGATAATGCGGTCGCCAGCCACAATTCCCGCCTTGGCACTCGGACCATTGGGGATGACGCTCAGCACGATAACCGTATCGGTTGCGGCATTGAACGACACGCCGATACCGTCAAACTCACCCTCCAGCGGCTCGTTCAACTCCTGCATCTCGCGTGCGGGGATATATACCGAGTGAGGATCCAGCTCGCGCATCATCAGCGGGATGACCAGCTCGGCGAGCGAATCCATCGAGATAGAGTCCACAAAACGATGCTCGACGAGCATACTCGTCTGCATAATCTTGTTTGTCATATTCATACTGCTACGACGTATGAGCGAGCGAATCTGCGACTCGGCACGGTTGCGCCCGACGAACTGTCCCAACAATATTCCAAGAACCACTCCTACTGCCAAAATCAGCGGAAAGAGTATCGTGTGTTTAGAGTTTTTGTACATATATCACTTATCTATCCCCGAAAATCAACAATCGGCATACCATTCTTTTCGGGGCCGTCGCTTTGGGCCGCACTATCTGCCCGTGACGGGATTATTTATTCTTAAACGTGTAGGTCAAACCGAGCGAGATGTACGACTTGAGCATAATTGCACTATTCTGCGCCTTGTCGTATAGCATATTGACCGTAATCTCAGTCTCGAAATACTTCGACGCCTTGATTCTGAACGAGTTTCGCCAATCGACAGTCGGGTGCAACATCTCGTGGCGAGGCACAGCCTTCGGCTCCAGTCCCTCGGGGCTACCATTCTGCTTCCAGTTGTCGAGCGCCGTCAGATAATCGTCATACTCGCGGATTT
>JAFOEH010000070.1 GCA_017380275.1 Alistipes sp. | reverse complement strand
TAATTGGTGTTTACCACCTGCTTCATATATACGGGCTTATCGCTCACGCAAACGAAAGGATGTGAAGCGTAGTATGACTTGAATATCTCCGTAATGCGCTCCAAATCCTCGTCCAAGCGGACAACCACGTCGCTCATAATACCGCGCGTATGGCATCCGCGAACGGGAACAAACGCGATATCGGTCGTAGGGGCTCCACCCGCAGCCACAACCGTCTCACCGATCTCACCCAAGTGTTGGTGCGTGAAGACCTTATAGTTAGACAGATTGGCCGAGCGGTTGCTAAAGTGCGTGTCGTTCGTTGGCTTCTGTCCTGCGCCCGTTGAGCCCGTAATGCCCGTAATGGTTACATCCTCGGGCAGGATACCTGCAGCAGCCAGCGGAATCAGCGCAAGGTTAATCGAGGTGGCGAAGCAACCCGGGTTGGCTACGCAACGAGCTGCGCGAATCTTCTCGCGGTTAAGCTCAGGAGCGCCATAGACAAACTCGCCGGCATCGGCCTTGAGGCGGAAGTCGTTGCTAAGGTCGATAATCTTCACATCGGCGGGAACGGGATTCTCCTCCAGAAACTTAGCTGAATTGCCGTGGCCCATACAGATAAAGAGCACGTCAATATCCGTAAAGTCGATTGCCGAGAAGGTTAAATCGCTGTAGAGCAAATCGCTATGCACCGAGTGGATGGGCTCACCATCGTGTGACGAACTCTGGATATACTTCAATTCGGCCGAGGGGTGGTTAATCAGGATACGAATCAACTCGCCCGCGGTATAGCCCGCACCGCCTGCTATTGCTACTCGAATCATTACTCTTCGTCGGGGTTTACTGCGTGATAAATCTTAAGAGGCATTGAGGTAATCTTCGTGAAGCCCTTAACATCGTCGGCCGTCCACGCATTGTTCATCTCGCCATACTCGGCAAACTTTGCGTTCATCAAGTCGTGATCCGACTCGATACCGACCAGCGTAAAGGTATAGGGACGAAGCGTAAGGAACACCTTACCCGAGACGTTGCGCTGGCTGTTCTCGAGGAACTTCTCGATGTCGCGCATAACGGGCTCCGAGTACATAGCCTCGTGCATAAACATTCCGTACCAGGTTCCGAGCTGGTCCTTCCAATACTGCTGCCACTTGGTGAGGGTGTGCTTCTCCAGAAGTTCGTGTGCCTTGATAATCATCATCGGCGCAGCAGCCTCGAAACCTACACGGCCCTTGATGCCCACCAGCGTATCGCCAACGTGCGTATCACGACCGATGGCCCAAGCCGAACCGATAGTCTCCAGTTTATTGATAGCGGCAACACCCGACAGAGCCTCGCCATTAACGCCTACGACCTCACCATTCTTGAACTCAATCTCGAGCGACTCGGTGCCCTCCTTCTGAAGCTGCGAGGGATAGGCCTCATCGGGCAGGTTGGTTGCCGAGCAGAGAGTCTCCTTGCCGCCTACCGATGTGCCCCAAACGCCCTTGTTGATCGAGTAGGCCATCTTCGTGAAATCGGCCTCGAAGCCATTCTCCTTAAGATAGTTGATCTCGTACTCGCGCGTAAGTTTCATATCGCGCGTGGGGGTGATGATCTCAACCTGCGGAGCGAATACCTCGAACGTCAAATCAAAACGTACCTGATCGTTACCCGCACCCGTAGAGCCGTGAGCGATGGCATCGGCACCGATAGAGTTAGCATAATTCACAATAGCCAGAGCCTGGAACGTACGCTCCGAGCTTACCGAGATGGGATAGGTCTTATTACGCAGGACGTTACCCATAACCATATACTTGATACACTTGCCGTAGTAGTCGGCCGTAACGTCAATATTAACGTGCTTCTTCGCTCCCAGAGCATAGGCGCGCTTCTCTACAGCCTCCAGCTCCTCGGCCGAGAAACCGCCCGTGTTAGCAAGAGCGGTATATACTTCATAACCAAGCTCCTTGGTCAGATACATTACACAAAACGAGGTATCCAAACCTCCACTATAAGCCAATACAACTTTCTTCATATCTTCTCTTTTTTATTTCAAACGCTATTTACCAAACAGACGACTCCAGAACGACTTCTTCTTCGCAGCCTCGGCCTTAGCTGCAGCCTCGGCGGCCTGACGCTTTGCAACCTTTTCGGGATCGTAGATCATACCCGTGCAAAGACACTTTGTCATATTCGTACGTTGCAAAACATCGTAATTCACGCACGACTGGCAACCTGCCCAGAACTGCTCGTCATCGGTAAGCTTTGCAAAGGTTACAGGCTCGTAACCCAACTCGGTATTGATTCGCATCACAGCCTCACCTGTAGTCAAGCCAAACAACTTGGCATTGGGGAAACGCTTGCGAGAGAGTTCAAAGGCAGCCTGCTTGATGCGCTTTGCTACGCCCATACCACGATACTGCGGGCGTACGATAAGGCCCGAGTTGGCAACAAACTCATCGTGTCCCCACGACTCAATGTAGCAAAAACCAACAAACTCATCGCGATTAACTGCGATGATAGCTTTTCCAGAATTAATTTTGTCGGCGATAT